>DATFYV010000038.1:0-11043 GCA_035314845.1 Candidatus Acidiferrum sp. | reverse complement strand
GCGGACGGGATCGAGATCCTCGCAGGTAGGACCGGCGGTAACGAGGACGGTCTCACCTTGCAGATCGCGTTGCGATTTCAGGACATCACGGACTGCGGCGAGAATTTCTTCCTGACCTGCAAGACGGCCCGGGCCGACCATCCCGCAGGCGAGATAACCCTCGTCGGGAGTCACGATGTGTACGCCGCGGTCATGGAGAAGCCGGATGTTTTCTTGTGTTGCTGCGTGATTCCACATGTTGACGTTCATGGCCGGAGCGATGACAACGGGGGCGGTGCTTGCCAAATATAAGGTGGTCAGAAAATCGTCGGCGATGCCGCGGGCGAATTTGGCGATGATGTCGGCGGTGGCGGGAGCGACTAACAATAAATCGGTACGCTGGGCTACGGCGATGTGTTCGATGGCGCTTTCGAGGTTGGCTCCGCCGCCTTCTTCGCCGGCGAAAAGATCGGTGATCACTTTTTGGCCGCTGAGGGCGGCGAAGGTAAGAGGCGCGATGAATTCACGTGCGCCGCGGGTCATGACTACCTGGACGGAGAAATCTTCCTGCTGAAGGCGACGCACCAGTTCGGCGGCTTTGTAGGCGGCTACTCCTCCGGTGACGCCGAGGGTGATGCGCATAGGGATAGTTTACAGGTTTGGGGCGGCGGGAGAAAACGGATTCGTTGGAGGTGGGTAATTGGGCAGCTGGCAAAAAGGCGGAAACGGGTTGAAGCTATTTTGGTGGATTTGCGGGAGGGGTGGAATGGGGTTTTTAACGCAGTCCCAGATGCCGTGAGGCGCGGCACTGGGAGAGCACGAAAATGGCGGCGGACGCGGTGGCAGGAATGTGCCGCGCCTACGGCGCTCGCGTGTACCCGACCCGCGACCACCCAGGCCTGCCGGCCTGGGCTAAATTTTGCCGCGCCTATGGCGCTGGTGCTTGGACCTGGTTTTCGGGGCAGAGTACAGAAAGAGCGCAGAGAAGAGCGGCCCGGGGAAGGAGCGAGAGAAAGGAAAGATGAGGAGGAAAAGCTTTAGAAATGAAGAAGTGGCGAGGGGCGAGCGATGAGTCGAAGACAAGGCGTGATGGTGCGGGTTGCTGTGTAAAAGGAGCGCAGAGTAGGCGTCTTGGGTAAAGCGAAATGATTCCGCCCCCTTGGGCCAGGCGGAAGTCCGGCAGCTGGACATACGGCCTGCACCCATGCGCCAGCGCGGAGTTATTTGCGGCGCTTGTTGCCGTCTTTATCGGTGTCGATGGAGTGCGGCTCGACGAAGTCGTACTCGAGCATGCTGTGCTCCAGCTCTTCGCAGGCGATGCGCGTGGCTTTCTGCGTTCGCGGGTTCTCGACCAGCGGCGGCGCACCCGCCATGATCTGCCGGGCGCGGCGCGAGGCCAGCACAACATAGGCAAACTGGCTTTGTGGAGCTTTGGTCAGTACATTCATTTCGCTCATTACCCCCCAAACGATGCCAAGAGTTTTTCTACGCGAAGCTGGCGCCGGGCGGTGGTGCAGCGCAGCGCAGTCACGATGGCCTGCGCTTCGCGGCCCGCCACGGCCACATCTTCATTCACGACGCAATAATCGTAGCGCTGAAAAGCCATAATTTCCTCGTGGGCCTTGGCCAGACGACGATCGATGTCCATGTTGGAGTCGGTGGCCCGGGCACGCAGCCGGCGCTCCAACTCTTCGCGCGACGGCGGCAAAATAAAAATGGCCACGGACTCGGGCAATTTTTGTTTTACCTGCAGCGCGCCTTGCACATCGATTTCCAGCACCAGGTCGAGCCCGGTACGGCGCGATTCCTCGAGCCATTTTTTCGGCGTGCCGTAGGAATATTTTCCGAACACCCGGGCATATTCCAGAAATTCGCCGCGCTCCACCATCTGGTCAAACTGCGCTTCCGTGACGAAATCATAACACTTCCCACTGGCCTCAGTCGTGCGGCGCGTCCTGGTAGTACATGAGGTGGAGGCCATAGTGCCGGGGAGTTCCAGAATGCGCTGGACCAGCGTGGATTTTCCCGAGCCGGAGGGTCCGGAAACCACCAGAACCAGCGGCGCAGTTTCTTTTTCCTGGCTCATTCGATGTTCTGTACCTGCTCGCGCAATTTTTCAATCTCCGATTTTATTTCCAGAGCCAAGCCAGTTATAGCCAGGGCTTCGCTTTCGACGCCGGGGGTTTTGGACAGCATGGTGTTGGCTTCGCGCTGCATTTCCTGCAACAAAAAATCGAGTTTTTTTCCGACTTCGCCCGCGGCATCGAGCAGTTTGGTGAACTGCCGCAAATGGCTGCGCAGGCGCTCTAATTCTTCACTGATATCGCTGCGTTCCGCAAGCAGCGCAGCCTCTTGCGCAAGACGCGCGGGATCGATGCCGGTGCCGCCGAGCACTTCCTGGAGACGCGCTTGCAATCTGCGTGCAAAAGCCGGGCGCAGAGTGACTGTCAGGTTGTCCACCTGAGCGGCTTGCGCGGCGATGGTAGCGAGGCGCTCGCGCAAAACCTCCACGAGGTGTGCGCCCTCGGCGCGGCGCATTTCGTCGAGCTTACCCAGGGCTTCCTGCAAACTGCGGCTCATCAACTGCCAGAGTTCCTCCTGCTTTTCTTCCTCGTCCGGCACAGCAGGCCCGGTGCCGCCGATGACTCCCGGCAGGCGCAGCAACCCCACCACATCCATTCCAGTAGCGGCCTTGGTTTTCTGGCGCAACTCTTCCGCGGCGTTCAAATAGGCGGCGACGAGATGTTGATTGACCTGCACGGCGGCGTCGCCCTGCACGTCACAGTTGACGGTGACGTCGACGTGGCCGCGCACGATGTGCTGGCGCAAGACCTGGCGGATGCGCGCTTCGTACAAATCGAAGCCCTCCGGCAGACGCAGGCGCAAGTCCAGAAAGCGATGGTTCACGCTTTTGACGCTGACGCGCAGCGCCCAGCCATGGGCCTCTGCGCGGGCTTGCGCGTAGCCGGTCATGGAAAAACATTCGGTGCGGTGCGGTGCGTTTTTCTCTGTCATGGTCAGCCGGCTAGTGCTTCGCTATTGGGCGCCGCGGTTTGCAGCGGCGAGAGCAGATCGTCGTCGGCAAACTGCAGCCCGTGCAGACGCGCGTAGGTGCCGCCGCGCGCCATCAATTCCGTGTGCGTGCCGCGTTCGAGGATGCGGCCGTCCTCGAGAACGACGATCTGGTCCGCGCGGCGAATGGTGGCCAAGCGGTGGGCGATGACGAGGGTGGTGCGTCCGGTCATTAAATTGGCCAGGGCTTTCTGCACGTACATCTCCGATTCGGCGTCGAGTTCGGATGTGGCCTCGTCGAGAATCAGGATGGGGGAATCTTTCAGGATGGCGCGGGCGATGGCGATGCGCTGGCGCTGGCCGCCGCTGAGACGGGTGCCACGCTCGCCAATTACGGTGTCGTATTTCTGGGGGAGTTCGTTGATGAAATCGTGGGCCAGGGCGGTCTTGGCGGCTTGTACCACGCGCTCGCGAGAAACATCGCTGAGTCCGTAGCAGATGTTGTTCCACACCGTGTCGTGAAACAGAATATTTTCCTGGGCCACGACGGCGATCTGTTCGCGCAGGGAGCGCAAGGTGACGCCGGCAATGTCCACGCCGTCAATGCGGATGGAGCCGGAGGCGCGCTCGTAAAACCGCGGCAGGAGATTCACCAGCGTGGTTTTGCCCGCGCCGCTGGAGCCGACGAAGGCGATGACTTCTCCTTTGCGCACTTGCAGGGAAATATTGTTGAGAACGGTGGCGCCGGTTTCGTAGGCGAAGGCAACATTTTCAAAGACAATGTCCCTGGCGAAGGGCGCGAGACGGACGGCCGAGGGCTGCTCGGCTACCTCGATCTGGCGGTCGAGATAGGCGAAGACCTGGGTGCTAGCGCCGTCCACGGCTTGCAATTGCTGGTAGATGTAACCGGTGCGCTTGAGGGGCATGTAGGCGTTAAACATGGCGTACAGAAAGGTGAAGAATTGTCCTTCGGTCATGAGGCCGTGGCGAATCTGATCGCGGGCGAAGAGCAGCAAGAGGGGAATGGCGACGGCGCCGACCATGTCCATGAGCGGGGCGGTGATTACGGCGGCGCGCACCCAGCGCATATTTTCGCGCAGGAGCTTGCGCGCGCCTTCCTGAAATTTCTTGATTTCAAATACTTCCATGCCAAAGGCTTTGACCACGCGGTTGCCGCTGATGGTTTCCTGGAGAATGTGGCTCAAATCGCCGAGACGCTCCTGGCTGCGCTCGCCGGAATTGCGGATTTTTTTTCCGAATTTATTGATGGGCAGGGCCACGAGGGGAAGCAGGATGGCACAACCCAGAGCCATCTTCCAATTGATGATGAGCATCACGGCGATGAAAACGATGAAGGAGAAGCCCTTTTGGCAGAAGTCCGCGAGATATTCACCGAGAGCATAGCGGGCACGCTCGACGTCATTGATGGTGGTGGAAATAATGCGGCCAGTGGGATTGGACTGAAAGAATCCGATGGGCTGGCGTATCAGGCGGGCGTAGAGTTGGTTGCGCAAATCGCGGACGGCGGCTTGCCCCACATACTGGATTTCCGTGGTGCCCAGATATTCCGCGAGGCCTTTAGCGATGTAAAGAATCACGAGGGAAAATGCGAAAACGGTCCAAACGTTGTGAATGCGCGCGGGGAAATATTCGTTGAGGTAGATGGTACGGGAGTTCCAAGGCAGGGTGACCAGGGGCAATTGCGAGGTGACCAGGGCAGGATTCAAGACGTAGTCCACCGCCGGGCGGATCATCAAGGCCACCAGGCCTTCGGCCAGGGCGACGAAGGCGACCATCACCACCCCGAGGCCGAGGCGCAAGGCGTGCGGGCGCACATAGCCGAAAAGCCTTTTCAATTGCGGTGAAAACAGTGCGGCCACGCTTTTCGATCCCCCTGAATGGTGTGTTGCTACGCTAGTCGCCGCTTCGCGGCGTGTCAAGTTTCCGGGCGGCGATAAACCCTTTTTGGCCCGAGCTTATTTTTCGATATCGCGATGCACAACCTTGGCGGCGAAACCACGCCTGGAGAGCAATTTCTGAATGGCTTCCGCGAGCATGACGGATCGGTGTTTGCCTCCGGTACAGCCGAAAGCGATGGTCAAGTAGCTTTTGCCTTCCTGAATATAGTGGGGGATCAGATAGGTGAGCAGGCCCTCGATGCGGCGGAGAAATTCTCCGGTTTGCGGAAAGGAGCGGATGTACTTGCGAACCTTGGGATCTTTGCCGGTGAACGGCCGCAGGCTGGGGACAAAGTGCGGATTGGGAAGAAAGCGCACGTCGAAGACCAGGTCGGCGTCGGTGGGCACGCCAAAACGATAGCCGAAACTTACGACGCTCACCATCAAGGGGCGATGGTCGGGATTCTTGAAACGCTCGGTGATGAAGTGGCGGAGTTCGTGGACGTTGAAGCGCGTGGTGTCGATGGAGAGATCGGCTAACTTGCGGATGGGCTCCATCAGGGCGCGTTCGTGGGCCAGGCTCTCGCGCACGGAAAAATTTCGTCCGAGGGGATGGGGGCGGCGGGTTTCACTGTAGCGGCGGAGCAGGGCGTCTTCGCCGGCTTCGATGAATACCAGGGTGATGGGATGATCTTTTTTCAGATGGCGCAACAGGGGTGGCAATTTTTCGAGTTGCAGGCCTTCGCGGGCGTCCACGAGCAGGGCGGCGCGGGTAAAGTCGCCTTGGCCGGCGGCGTGCAATTCCGCAAATATGGGAATCAGTTCGACGGGCAGGTTGTCCACGCAGTAGAAGCCCATGTCTTCAAAAGCGTGGAGCACGGTGCTTTTTCCCGAGCCGGAGAGGCCGGTGAGAATGACCAGTTGGCGGGAGGCATTGCGCAGTTCGTTTTCGCGGCGGTGGGCGGCCGACTTTGCTCTACCACGCGACGAGTGGCGCGGCTTTCTTGGCGCGGCGTGGTGCAAGGCATTCGTTGTGGATTTTTTTGCTGCTCGAGGTTTTGTGGTGGCCGCCAAGCTTAACTCTTCACTCTTCGCTGATGGGTGCTGGGGATGCGCATGTCTTCGCGATACTTGGCCACCGTGCGGCGGGTGACGTGAATGCCGGCGTCATCCAGTTTTTTGGCGATTTGTTCGTCGGTCAGGGGGTGCGCGCCGTCTTCTTCTTCAATCATTTTCTTGACCAGGCGCTTCAGGGTGAGAAGGGACATATCGCCGCCCTCTGGACCGTTTACCGATTCGCTGAAGAAGGAGCGCAGTTCGAGTACGCCCTGCGAGGTGTGGGCGTACTTGCTGGCCACCGCGCGGCTGACCGTTGAGGGATGCACGCCCACTTCTTCGGCTACTTCCTTGATCATCATAGGCTTCAGTGCGTCCGGCCCGTGGGTCAAGAATTCTCCCTGGCGGGCAATGATGGACTGGCAGACGCGCAGGATGGTGTGTTTGCGCTGCTCGATATTTTTCATCAGCTGGATGGCGGCGGTGAAGCGCTCTTTGACGTAATTGCGGACGTCGCGATCGGCGGCGTCGCGGACGAGGAGGCGACGATAGGTGGGACTGAGGCGCAGTTGCGGCATGTCGTCTTCGTTGAGGAAGGCTTGCCACTGATCGTCTACCTTGCGGAAATAGACGTCCGGCTCGACGAGGCGCGGCTCGGTCTTGTTATAGCGGAGACCGGGACGGGGATCGAGTTTGCGGATTACATCCAGGGCGCGCTTGACGACTTCCACCGGACGATTCAGGGCGCGCGCGACTTCTTTCAACTGATTGGACTGCACTTGTTTCAAATGGTCGGCGACGATTTGCTGCGCCAGCGTATTTTGCGGGTCGAAGGCTTTCAGTTGCAGCAGCAGGCACTCGCGTAGGTCGCGTGCGCCCACGCCGATGGGATCGAAATCCTGGACAACGGCGAGGGCGTCGTCGAAATCGTCCTGGGAATATTTTCCGTCCTGGGTCAACTCTTCGTTGGAGGCGGTCAGGTAGCCATTTTCATCGAGGTTGCCGATGATGCTTTCGGCGACTTCTTTCACGGCGTCGGAGCAAATGGTGACGCTCAATTGCCAGTTGAGGTGTTCCGTAAGGCCGGTGGGCGAGGACAGAAACTTTTCAAAGGAGGGGCGCTCGGAGACTTCGCGCTCCTGGGATTTTCCGCCGTCTCCGCCGGTGTCGAGATATTGGTTGAAAAAGGTGCCGACATCGAATTCATCAAAAGGATTGGATTCGGGCTTCTCCGGGACTTTCTCGGTCTCCGCTTTTAAAAATGTTTCGTCGCTGTAGTTATCGGTTTGCGTGGGCTCTTCGCTGAGCTCTTCGAGGACGGGATTGGCGATCATCTCCTGATTGATCATCTCGCGCAGTTCGAGACGGTTGAGGGCCAGCACGCTGACCATCTGCACGAGTCCCGGCGTCAGAATCTGCTTCTGGGAGACGCGGAGATTAAGTTTTAGTCCTTGCCAAGCCATTTACCAGCTACTCTCCGTCCCGGTAGGGCGCACCGTACCGGTCACAGCTGCAGCAAAAATCGCATATCGGCGATTGCAGGCGCATTAATTCAGCCGGAAATGGTCGCCGAGGTACACCCGGCGCACTTCGGGATCGCCGCTCAACTCCGCCGGGGTGCCTTTCCTGAATATCTTGCCACTTTTTAGGATGTATGCACGGTCGGTGACGTTGAGAGTTTCGCGGACGTTATGGTCCGTAATCAGTACTCCGATGCCAGAGCGCGCCAGATCCCGGATGATTTCCTGTAAGTCCTTTACCGTCAACGGGTCGATCCCGGAAAAGGGTTCGTCGAGGAGAATGAAATGGGGCTGGAGGGTGAGCGAGCGAGCAATTTCCAGGCGTCGGCGCTCCCCGCCGGACAAGGTGTAGGCCTTGCTGGTGCGCACGGTTTCGAGCCCCATCTGGACCAGCAGCTCTTCCAGGCGGTCGCGCTGCTGCTCGGGAGTGAGCGGCAGGGTTTCGAGGACGGCTAGCAGATTCTGTTCGCTGGTCAGCTGGCGAAAGACCGAGGGCTCTTGAGGCAGGTAGCTGATGCCACTGCGGGCCCGCAAATACATGGGCAAATCGGTGATTTCATGGTCGTTAAGCAACACGCGGCCAGAGTCTGGGCGGGCCAGGCCGACAATCATATAAAATGTGGTGGTTTTTCCCGCGCCGTTCGGCCCGAGTAGGCCGACGACTTCACCCTGGCCAATCTCCACTTCTACGTCGTCCACAACCTTACGGCCACGATACGACTTGCTTAGTTCGCTGGCCTGGAGCTTCAGCATACCTCGCCATGAAGTGACCGGGATGGGTCCGCTTAGTTCTCGACTCGGTGCCTGGTCAAAACGCGTGAACCAGTTTCCGAATCGACGATGATCGTATCATCGGCTAAAAAGAAGGTCAATTGACGCCCGGTGGTGGTGCCCTCGGATGCGTCGAAGAGGGTGGGACTTCCGCCGCTCATGACGAATTTGCCGTCGGAGGCGGTGTAGACGCCGCGCTCGGCGACGGCCTTGCGGGCGCCTTGCTCGACGGTGGTGCCGCCCGTGCCGACGGCGCGGCTAATTTGCTGCGGGCCGAGCGATGCGGTTTGCGCTCCCGCAGCGCCATTGGAGGGGGCGATAGATGCTCCCCTGGTGAAGTAGAGATCGACTACCGGAGCGCGCATCCTTTGATCCGCGGACACCGCGAGCACGTCATGTTCCAAATGGGCGCGGCTTTCCGCGTCGTTATACATCAGGGATTGCGCGGTCACGTGCCATAGCGGCGACTTTTTCGGCACGCTCTGCTCCACTGCTGCCTTCGCCGCAGGAGTTGTCGCAGGACTTGAGACGATGTTCATCGCGGACGTTGCGGACGGGACCGCCCCACCAGGCGGCGCCGCTGCCGTCTGGGGAAAAACAGCGCGAATATTTCCCAGGGCATTCATCACCCGCGTTTCGCGGAGCAACTCGATGGAGTCGGCCTCCAGCACGGACTCACCTTGCCACATGCGCGCGTGTCCGGTGTACAACGCGCGTCCGGTCTGCGAATTGCCCTGCAGCTGATCGGAGGTGATGTGCACGGGCACGGGCGCCAGCTGCACGGCGCTGGCATGCCCGGAAAAATCCGTGGAACGCACGCCGCCTTCCGCGTGGATATCACCGGAGTTTTGTGCGAAGACGATGCGGGGCGCGGACGTTTCAGTAGTGGCATCGCGTGCAAAGGCGTGGCCAGTGAGCGTGGCGGTCTGCTCTTCACGCCGAAACACGGCGTGATCGCCCTGTCCGTTGCGCTCCGCTTCGCGCAGCTTTACACCGCCGTTTAAATCCATCTGCGACCATCCGCCGCCCGCGAGTAATTGGGCGGTACCGCGATCCGCGGTGGCCGTCTGCGTAGGCTTGCCGGCCATGGTGCGTTCGGTCTGCACGTGGCCGTCGGCCTGCAGCAGTTTGGGCTTGCCCAGGGCATCGAACTGCATCTGCAGTTTGTCCGCGGCGAGCGTGGTGTGAGCCGGCGTTGGCGGATTGGCAGCAGCGTTCGCGGCTCTGGATTTGACCTTTGCGGCGGTGGCGTTCTTCGTCGGCGCACTCGGGGACAGGCTTGCGGCGCTCATCTCCGTCCATTCCATGCGGCCCGCGGAGAGCGTCTCTGCTTTCAGTGGCCTACTACCTTCCTTCGGCTGGCCGCCGCTAAATTCCATGCGCAGGGACTCGGTATGCAGGACCTTGGAGTCCCCGCTCGCGCTCGCCAAACTTTTCAAGGCTACATCTCCGCGCAAATTCAACTCTTTCACTTCGTTGACGCGCGGCCACATGGCGATGGTAGCGGTTTGCGAAGTGGCGTCGTCGCGTTCCGCGTCTGCCAGGCGCACGCCCTTCACGCTACCTTCCGCCACTACGGTCTTTACCCAGCCTTCCGGAGCAAACTCCGCGGTTAACTGGTCGGCGTCCACATCCATTTCTCCGCCCTTGCCGGCGGAGACTATTTTGGGTTGCTCGCCGTTGAGGTTGCCGGAGGCGACTAGCGTTTGTGCACGAAACTGGGCGTCCAGGTCCATGGCTAACTCTCCCGCCGTCAGCCGCGTGGTTTTCGATTCGGCCTTCGCGGGCCCGTGGACGTGCATCTTGTGCGAGGTGCGATCGAAGTCCAGGCTCGAGCCAGTGACCGTCACTTCCTGGCTTTCCTGACCTGCCGCCAGGTTTGCCGCGCCGCTCGTTGCTGTGGCCTGGGACGAAGATTTCGCGTGGGTCTGGGACTTGCCGGGCGCCTTTGCAGACGACGCAGCATTGGCGGGCGGGCGCAGGTTCAGGCGCACATCTTTCAACAGCTTCACCGCGCCGGCCTCCGAGCGGTATTCCATCCCCACGCCTTGACCGCTGCCGTTGGGAAAATCAAAACTGACGGGTTGCGAGGTTGCTGCGGTGCCACTGGCGCGATTAAAGGTTACGGCCCTGGTCTCCACATGCATGACCTGTGGCGGCGCTGCACCAGCCTCGGCGCTGGAGGCGCGCGCTGCTTCGGTCGCGCTCTCGAGTTCCATGCGTACCGCGCCGCTGCAAACCACGTTGCCATCGGTCTTTCCGTACTGGCAGCTCTGCGTATGGATTACGTCATGCCGGTCGCCATTGTTACCAAAAATGGTGATGACCACGGCTTCCAACTCGGTCAAATCCCGGTCCTTAAAGTCGGTGGACGTCGAAGCTTCCACGGTGAACACTTTGCGATTGCCTTCCACTTTCGAGAACGCCAGGCCATTGGATTGCCGCGATACATTGGCGGCCGCGGCCTTGGGAGCATTTTTGCGCTCCTTGCGGGCCTTCCAGCCGCGCTGCACGTACACCCCGGCCGTCAGCACCGCCAGTAGCAATGCGGCGGCGGCGGACCACTGCGCATAGCGCGCCGCTTCGCTCCGTTTCACAATTTCAGTTAAGCAAAAATCTCCGGCCATGTATAGAACGAGGAGCAAGGCGGAAGTCAGAGCCACTCCGGGATTCGATGAAAATCAAGCTAGACGAGGCGCTAGTGTGGGTCAGGTTCCTAGGCGGCTAGCCAGGAGCTACATCTCGCTAGCGACTTGCGTATATGGCAAACGTTCGGCGTATGAGCCCCTAGCGCGGGTGTAAAATCC
>DATFYV010000037.1:0-16280 GCA_035314845.1 Candidatus Acidiferrum sp. | reverse complement strand
GGCCTCCACGGCGTAGCTGCGCAGGAGTTTAGTCCAGTAATGATCGAAGAGATCGCCGGAGGCGAAGATATCGCTCCAGGCCACATCGCCGCCGTAGGCCACCACCACGCCAATGACTCGTTCTCCTCTTAAGTGCGCGGTTTGCCGCGCGAAGCGGCTGGCCAGTTGCTCGACGAAATCGTCGATGGACACGCCGGAAGCTAGGGACGTGTATATCTTGTCGTAGGACTCGGTGGGCGCGGAGGAAGCGATGGTGCTGGACAAGACGTCGGCGTTGATGCGGGGCGCGGCCGCCGTAGCCATGGGGGCAGTCGGTTTTGCAGCGGTGGAACCGCTCCTCACCGCGCTCCAGACTTGCGTTTGCTCCTGGTCGACAGCAGCTTTTTCGCGGACGCTGGGGTGAACAATCGTCTTGGAAGCCACAAAGCTTGCGCCGCTGGACCAGCGGCCGTGCTCCACGCAAAAGACATCCAGTGGCAATGGCGGCGCGCCGGCGGGGACGATGCGGTCCTTGCCGATGATGCGATCCTGCTTGCCGCCGCTGACCAGTTCGCCGGCCAAGAGCAGCAGCGGGCGCTTGCTGCGATTCACGAGAACCAGCTGATTCACCGCGGGTCCGCCGCGGTACTCCGGAACCACGCGGGGCTGCTCACCGCGGGAACGCACGATGCCGTCGGAGCCTTGCTCGCGCACGAGCACCTCGCCGGTCGATAGACCCTCGTCGAGCGTCAGGAAGTGGCTGGTGTCGTAGCCGGAGGAGCTGGTTACCGGGAAGATAGAGATGTTTTCGTAGGTGATGGGCTCAAGGATGTGCCAATCGCCTTCGGGCTTGGGTGACGGTTCGGGCGGTCGCGGGGCCGACCACACAAAGCCTAGGGCGCTAACTCCTAGCAAGGCGCTGAGCAGCGCGGGAAAAACGGCACGATCCATAAAACCCTCCTGGGCAAGCGAAACGACTTGCCGCACGGAGGTAGAACGGCTGCGGTGAAAAATCTTGCAATGGAAAATGCGACGGGAGTAATGGTGTAACGGGCAACGGGGTAACGAAGGGTCTGCAAGACGTTTTAGCGGTTGGGGTTGCCGAGATTATCCAGGCGCTTGGGACGGCGATTCCTGGAGGCTTCGCTTTCGCTCTTTTCGTACTCGGCGAGCTCTTCGTCGGAGTAGGAGAAGGAGTCGCGGGAGGCAAACATGGAGTTGGTGCGCCCGGCGGCTTTTTTCTGTTTACGCAGCCCGCCAAATTCGTAACGGGTTTGGCGAATCGGGGCGGCTATGGCTTTGACTTCGACCAGCAGGTCGCTCACCTTTTCGAGGAAATCGTGCAAATGGTAAGGGCGCACGACATAAGGGAGGCGGGCAGCTTCGAGAGGGCCGCAGTGCTGGCTGCCGGTCATTTCCGGAATGAGGAAGAGCACGCGCATGCGCCCGCCTTCTTCAGGCGAAACTCCGGCCAACTCACGCAGGGTAATGAACGCGGCGCTGTTCGGCGGAGTAAGGGCGACATTGGCGACCACGAGGGACCATTCCCCGGTTTTCAATTCGGTCAGTAGGAGTTGCGCATCCGGGACAATGCGCACGCGCCAGCCCTCGGAGTCCAGAATCACGCGAACCGCCCCGGCGCTTTGCGCGTCGGAGTCCAGCACGAGGATACCGACTTGCTGCGGGACGGGGAGGACGGGGGTACCCATTGGGAGAGTATAGCGCCGCGATTTGCAACATACCCCGGCCCAAAGGACAGGTGCGGCGAAGTGGCTACGGTGTGCGCTGTCGGCTACCTGTTCGTTCGAGGTCGGCGCTACTGTCCGACGACCAAGTTGCTGCCGTCAGCATAACGGCGTGGAAGGCTGCCGTCCCAGAAAATGCGAAAGATAACGGGAGCGGTTGGCGACAAGCGTGTGTAAAAGACCTGAAGACCGTCGTGTGACCATTCACCTTGTCGGACGAGCTGATCGCTTGGGCTGAGGACGACGCGGCGTTTGGAGCGCAACTCATACAGGAAAAATCCGTTAGCGGTTCTCGTCGCGTCCACCGGCGATCCAGGCGGGGCGGTCGCGAAAACGGCGGATACCAGCAAAAGGTCTGAATTTGCAGGGTTTAGACGCATGGTATCGGAGGGTTTGGGCTGAAACGTGTCGCCATAAATCTCTCGTAACGCCATGCTTTGCAGCGGTTTGTCTTCGCCGAGCCAGAAGGCGTTTTGGGCGTCCGTCGCAAGGACCGTATGGCTATCCGCCCAACCCTGCAAGGTGGTCACGATTTGGGCCGAGAAGGATGCCGCGCGCTCCGGGGCGTCTGGAGTCAGTACCCACACCTGCGATTTCTGGTCCAGCGCATTTAGGTAGGCAATGCGGGAATCGTCCGGAGACCAGAACGCCGGGCCCACCTGGCCATGCACTAAGTCGCGGGAGAGACCGGTATCGAGCGTATAGAGAACGATGGTCGCCAGAGGACTCGGCTTGGGATCCGCGCGAGTGTATAGCAGCCTTTTGCTGTCGTGCGAGAGGCACAGCTGTGAACCCGCAGGTGCTGCGATCTTCTTGATTCCATTACGGCTAACGACAATTTTCCCAGCCGGATTCAGGAATGCCACGGCGACCGGCAGCTTGGCGTTGGTAATGGGAGGCAGGGCAGGAGGCTTTTTCTTATCCTTGTCCGTGTCGTCGTCACTGTCGGCCTGCGCGGATTGATTTGGCATTCTGGGAAAGAGCTCCGCAGCGATGCGCGCGCAGCCTCCCAGTGTGCCAATTTGTGCATGGGTGACGGCGGCACGAAACGGATATTTGGTTGCCGCGGCGTCAGAGCAGGCTTCGCGGGTCAAGTGTAAAGAAACCTCGGCACCCGTTGCGGTATCCTTTGCGCGATAGGTCCAGGCGTCGGTTGTTCCTTCGCGCGAAATCTCCCCAGGTTCCAGAAGTATGGGCGGGTACCCCTGGCGCTCCAACAGCTCGGGGCCTTTGGCGCCTATGCGCACGTCCCAGGAAGGCGAGCCACCGAAAGCCAGCAGCAGGATCGGATAATGCGTGGATTGCGGGGCGTTTGGGAGAGAAACCGCCGCCGGAGTATTCCCAGCGGGCTTCTTTGGCGGAGGCGGGGTTTGCGCACAAGCTCCGTCGGCAATAAAAAAGAGGGTCATCGTTGCGAGGAATACCACTGCTTGGCGCCGCAATTTCGCGTTCAAGGCCTTCCTCCCGTCCAAGAGTAGCGTGGCGCACCTGAGGAGGCAAATACAACCTAGAGCTAGGGTTGCAGCTGTTTCGATGAGGGAGGAGCCGTAGTGCGCTGGAAGCTGTATTCATGCCGAAATTTGAACTCTTCGCCGGGCGGGCGGGATTCCCGCAGCACCGTCACGGAGCTTCCGGCCCCAGCGGACAGTGGTCTGGGCCTCGATCTTCGTGTACCACGAATTTCCTTGGCGAACAAAAAACGAATTTAGAGCTTGACAAGGCGAAACAAAAGCGAAATACTCCAACTGTTTCGAGGTGGGCTATGTCTCCTGTGCACTCCATTCCGGCTCCGGGCTATCGTATCCGGCGCCGCCCCGTTCCACCCTCCGCAGCTTTGCTCTTTCCTCAAAGTCCTGATGCGACCGCTCAGGCAATAAGCCCAAACGCAATGGTCGGTGAGCTTGCCCCGCTCGCCGGCCCCAGCGGTAGTCTAGATCGCCAGCCCGCGGGTTGCCCCCCGCTTGTGGCTGACGATGGTGGTTCCGCGGAAGATCCGGCTCGCGCCGGTTTGCTGCCGCGGCAAACCACGACTGCCGCTGCGCCACTGGTTGGCATCGCTCGCCTCGCTTCCATTTCTCCTCCGGCGGAAACGCGCCGGAAGTCCGGGGAGCGGCCGGAGTATTTTCTGCTGCCGGTGCGCTCGATTTTGAACCGCTGCAACTCCAAGCGCGTGCCGTTTGAGTGGACGTTGAACCCTTATCGCGGATGCGAATTTGCATGCCTGTATTGCTATGCGCGATATACCCACGAATTTATGGAGCTGGATGGCAAGGACTTTGAGAAGAAGATCTTCGTGAAGCAGAACGCGGGCGCGCTGCTCGGACGCGAAGTAAGCGAGAAATACTGCAAATCGGGAGAGCGCCCGAATCTGGATCATCCGGAGCATATTGCGATTGGGGCGGCGACGGATCCTTATCAGCCGGCCGAACGCGAGTACGGAGTGACGCGGGCGTGCCTCGAGGAACTGGTGAAGCGCGAAGGACTAAGTATTTCCATCACCACGAAATCCAATCAAGTGGTGCGCGACATCGATTTGCTGCGCAGGATTGCGGAGCGCTCCGCGCTGTACATAAACATGACGGTGACCACGCTGCGCCCGCGATTGGCGCGCTGGCTGGAGCCCCGCGCTCCGCGTCCGGACTTGCGCCTCGCAGCCTTGCGCCAGCTTCGCGATGCCGGAATTCCCGCAGGACTCTTTGCCATACCGTTGTTGCCTGGAATCACCGATGGCGAAGGAGAACTCGAGGCCCTGGCGGCGAAAGGTAAAGAAGCTGGGGCGGCGTGGTTTTCTTCCAATATTTTGTTTCTGCAACCTGCTTCTGCGAAACAATTGCTGCCCGCGATTCGCGAGAAATTTCCGCGATTGGCCAAGCAGTACGAGGAGTGGTTCGTGCGCCGCGGCAAGGCGCCGGACGCGTATCGCCTAGCGGCGAGCCGGCGACTAGCGGAGATTCGCCGGAAATACGGGTATCCGGATCGACTCTATGGCGAGTTGATGGCGCCGGTGGCGGCAGCGCAGATGAGCCTGACGTGGAAGCTGGCCGGTTAAGGTGGGGAGCTAAACATAGGCCCGCCTCAGAGGTGGTGCCGCTAAGTCATGATGATTTTGTTGGAGAAGCGGCGGGCCGCGATCACCAAGAGGAAGGTGCCCATGGCGAAAAGGGCGAGAGCGTCGATCCAGAGATGCTGGAAGCCGGCACCGCGGAGGATGATGCCGCGGGTGATGTTGATGAAATAGCTGGCGGGAACGAAGTAGCTGACGATGTAGAAACCCAGAGGCATGGTCTCACGCGGGAAGATGTAGCCGGAGAAGAAGATGCTGGGGAGGATGGTCAGAAAGGCCAGTTGCATGGCCTGACCCTGCGTGGCGGCTTTACTGGAAATCAGCATGCCCAGGGAGAGCGAAACGAAGATGTACGGGAGCGAGAGGAAAGCTAGAAGCAAAACGCTGCCGTGAATGGGTACGCGGAAGACAAAACGCATGAAGAACACGATGTTGCAGAGTTCGAAGAAGCCGATAGCGAAATAAGGCAGTAGCTTGCCGAGAAGCAAGCCGAACGGGCGTACCGGGGTTACGAAGAGTTGCTCGAGGGTGCCGCGCTCTTTTTCGCGGACGATCGCAAAGGCGGTGAGGAAGGTGGTGACATTAAGGAGAAGGATTGCGGTGAGCCCTGGCAAGAAAAAATTGGGCGAGCGAGAGTCGGGATTGAAGAGCAGCTTGGGGCGCATATCCACGGCGCGAGGTGCGGTTTGGTCGGCAACCGAGCGGCGCAGGGACTCGTCGAGGCCGATGGAGGTGGTGACGTTGATGGCCTGCCCAGCGACCGACGAATCCGAGCCGTCGATAAGCACGAGCACCTGCGCGGACATCTGGTGGATGAGGCGGTCGGAGTAGTCGACAGGAATTTTGATGCCCACGCGGGCTTTGCCGCTGATGATCATGTCGTTGAGGTCGTGATCATTTTCGACGTAGCGGATCACATGAAAGGTATCGGAGTTTTTCAGGCGGTCGATTAGCTCGCGGCTTTCCTGGCGGCCGTCGGCGTTGTAAACGACGGTGTTGACCTGGCGCACATTGGTGTCAATGCCGAAGCCGAGAACGGTCATCTGCAGAAGGGGAATCAATAAGGAGAAAAACAGCGTGCCAGGATCGCGGCGGACGTGCAGCACCTCTTTGTAGAAAACGGCGCCGAAGCCACGGAAAGGATTAGGCACGGGAGGCTTCCAACAAGGCTTGATGTTTGTAGGTCAGCTCGACAAAAACGTCCTCGAGGCTGGCGGTCAGCGGACGAATATCCGTGACGGTGATGCCGTCCTTCTGGAGCTGGGCCCGCAGATCGACGAGATTGAAATGATCCTCGACCAGGGCGTGAATGGACTCGCCAAAGATGGTGGCGCTGCGAATGCCGGGAATGTGGCGGGCGAGGCGAAGGGCGCGAGTGACCTCGGGAGTGATGATTTCGATGCGTTCCGTCCCGGCGGGCTGCACGTCGGGGAGCTGCTTCAGCTCGGCAGGGGTGCCATCAGCGATCATCTTGCCGTAATAGATGTAGGCGACGTGGCTGCAGCGTTCCGCTTCATCCATGTAATGCGTAGTGACGAAAAAAGTGATGCCCTGACCGGAAAGCTCGAAGAGCAGATCCCATAATTGGCGGCGAGCGACGGGGTCGATGCCGGCGGTTGGTTCGTCGAGGAACAGCAGCTTGGGTTCATGGAGCATGGCGCAACCCAGCGCGAGGCGCTGCTTCCAACCGCCAGAAAGCTGTGCGGCCAGGCGCTTCAAATAGGGTTCGAGGCCATTGAGCTGAATGATTTCGTCAATGCGGCGCCTCATGCGCTCGGCGGGAAGACTGTAAATGCGGCCGTAGAAAGTAAGGTTTTCGAGGACCGTGAGATCGTCGTAGAGGCTGAATTTCTGGGACATGTAGCCGATACGCTCGCGGACGGCTTCCGCGTCGGTGCGGACATTCAGGCCCTGCACCCAGGCGTCGCCCTCGCTGAGGGGAAGCAGGCCGGTAAGCATTTTGATGATGGTGGTTTTGCCGCTGCCATTGGGCCCAAGGAAACCAAAGATTTCGCCCTTTTCGACGCGAAAACTGATGTCGTTTACCGCGGTAACTGCGCCAAAGCGGCGAACCAGGTGCTCGGCGGAGATGGCGGCATCCGCTGGATTGGTGGATGGGGTAGCCATGGCGGTCAGCTGGCGGCTTTCAGCTTCACGTCCGCGGCCATACCGGCGAGGACTCTGCCGGAAGTGTCGCTGATGCGAACCTTTACGCCGAAAACCTGGTGGACGCGCTCTTCGCGGGTTTGTACGTTGCGGGGCAGAAATTCGGCTTGCTGATTGATTTGCTCGACGACGCCCTGAAAGACGGTATTGGGAAAGGAGTCGACGCGAATTTCAGCTTTCTGACCGAGCTGCACGTGACCAATTTCCGTTTCGGGAATGTAGATGCGGACGTAAATCTGGTCGCGTTCGAGCAGGGTGGCGATCGGGGTGTTTGGGGCGATCAAGTCTCCCGGGCGAACGTCAAGAACTTCCACTGTGGCGGCACTTGGCGCAACGACCTGGCGCTCACGGAAGCGCGCTTCATCATAGGAATAGGCGGCATGGGCGAGGTCCACATCCTCGCGACGATTCCCGTGTTCGAGTTTCTCAAGCGTGGCTCGGGTTTGTTCGTAACGGGCTTTCGCGGAGGCAATTTCTTCCGGGCGATAACCCACTTGCAGCTCGTTCAATTTGTGCTCGGCGTTCTGCTGCTGCGCCAGCGCTACTTTCCAGGTGGCTTCCGCGGTATCGCGTTGCTGCTTGGAGACTAAATCCTTCTGTGCCAGGGCTTCATAGCGGTTGAAATCGGCGTGGGAGCGAATTTCTTCGGCCCTGGCACGATCGAGATCGGCCTTGGCGGCGTCGATATCCTGCTGGCGGTAGCCGTTCAGGCGCTGCTCGTAGTCGGCCTTAGCTTGTGCTGCGGCGGCGCGGGCTTCGGCAATTTCTTCGGGGCGGTAACCGCGCGCGGCTTTTTCCGCGTTGGCTTTGGATTGCTCCAGCTGTGCCTGCATTTCCTTGTCGTCAAAGGTGATCAGGACTTGGCCGGACTGCACACTGTCGCCTTCGTGGACGAGTACCTGATCGATACGCCCGCCGACCTTGGAGCCAACCCGAATATTTCTGGCCTCCACGGTGCCAGAGCCTTGCAGGGCGTTGTCCTTGTGGAACCAGCCGGCTGCATAAATGGCGACGGCGGCGACCATGGCGAGCACGAGCACAACTGGAATGAGGCGCTTACGATTCACGGGCTAGGCTTCTCCTGGGCAAGGTTGGGGCTCGGCGTTTTGGCCGGGCCGTTCGCGCGGGGCCATGCCGTTCCACAGCAGATCGAATGCTGCGTGGATGCGCTCTGGAAGAGAGCTATCGCCGTAAACGGACCACATCAACAGGGTGCCGAAGATCGTCTGACGAAATACGTGGGCGATCTGCGCAGCGGGCAGATCATTGCGAATTTCTCCGCGGTCCTGACCAGTTTGCACCAGTTTTGTAAGCAAGGCATGGCCGCGCGCGTGATTCCCGCGCATGATTTCGCGGACGGCGCTGGAGGAGAGATTGGCCTGCAATAGCGCGCGGATGATGGAAGGATTGCGGGCCGGCTCGACGGTCATGTTCAGCCCCAAGGTGCGGAGGAAGGAGGGCATGGGTTCGTTGCTCTGCAATACTACGTCGACGGCGGCTTGCAACTTACCGATTTGCATGTCGCTGAAGGCGGTGAGGAGGTGATCTTTACTTGGGAAATAGTTAAAGAAGGTGCCTTTGCCAATGTCGGCGGCTTCGGTAATGTCTTCGACAGTGGTTTCGGCGAAGCCTTTGGCGGCAAATAGGTCCAAGGCGGCGCGAAAAATGGCCTCGCGGGTGACGGCGCTGCGCCTGGCGCGGCGATCTTGGGAGCCGGTGCGAGAGAAGGGGTCCAGAGATTGAGGAGTAGTCGTCAATGACCTATACCCATGTATGACTATAGGTCATGAATGAAAAGAAGTCCAGGTTTTTGTGGTCTACGGAGCTTCAAAAAATAAAACGCCCCGAGAAAACTCGGGGCGTCGGCAAACGATGCCTGTTTGGGAGAGTGGTTAGTCGTGATTCTTGGCACTCAGGTTCTTGGGCGACTTGCGGTCAAGGTACGACACGAGCGGCTGCGCCGGAGCGGGAACATGGACCTCACCTTTGAAGACGATGTCCTCGGCGGAGAGTTTGTGGCCATAGACACGCTCATTGGCGTCGTTGTCGGGGCGAACGGACGAGCCCTCCAGAGAAACGCCAATGAAAGCACCGCGGGCGCGGGAATAGCTCAATACCTCAGCGCGCAGCGTTACGTCGGATTCCGCGGAAGCACTGCGGCCGACAGGACCGGCGGCGACTGAGGCATCACCACCAAGCTTGACCTTGCTGTGCAGGATGGAGTGAGCGCCACGGCCATTCATCACGAGAAGGACGAAGTCGGTAGCCTCTCCGCCAATCTGGAAACCCACGCTGCCGCCTTCGAGCGCCATCATGGTCGGAGCGCTCCACGGGCCGGAAAAATGCTCACCGGAACGGCAAGTCATGACGCCGCGACCGTAGCTGCCGCCGATGACGAAGGCAGCTTTGAGAACGGAGGGGAAAACGATGATGCATTCGGCTTTGTCGATTAGATCCTGCGGGATGTCGTCGGGAATGTCCATGATCTCTTTCACGACGCGGCCGGCGTTTTGAATGCGATCGGCTTCTTTTTCGTCGTCACGCGCGGAAGAGGTGACGGGAAGACCGAGCATCAAGAGTCCCAAGCCTAACGCACATAATTGCTTCATAATGATAATCTCCTATTCAAATTTACGTCCGGGATTCCATCGAAAAGATGCTTGGCGGGAGCGCCGGATTAGGATCGTCCCACACTGCCGACCAGCTTGAGATCCTCCCGCGTTACGACATTACGCTGCGAACCGGGATGAATCGAGTGGTCCACACTCTTCGACTATACTTTCACGGTGCCTATTTTAAGGAACGATGCCATGGGCGGGAATAGGGTGAACGCGGTATATCTATTTTTGCTGCTGGTAGCGAGCTCGGCTAGTGTTTTGGCACTGGAGACGCCGTGCCTGGCGCAAGGCTCATCGCATTCGCCGACAGCTGGATCGCCGTCGAAGAAACATGAGCAAAAATCTCCAGCGCGAGTCACCGCAAATGAAAGACGATTTGCGGAACGCGCGAGCGGTCTTATGGATACGGGAGTGGCGGGACAGGGAGAATGGGGAGCGGAGGTGATGGACGCCGACAGCGGGGAAATCCTGTACCAGCGCAACGCGGACAAGTATTTTGTGCCGGCATCGAATATGAAATTGCTGACAACGGCGCTAGCGCTGGCGAAGTTGGGCCCAGACTACAGGTTTCGCACCACAGTGGAAACGCGCGGCGTACTGTCCGCGGACGGGGTGCTCTCCAGCGACGTGGTGCTGGTGGGGCGCGGCGATCCCAATCTGTCCAACCGTAAATTTCCGTTCCAGGGTAAGGAGGAGTTTGACGGTCCTCCAGAGAGAGTATTGTCAGAGCTGGCGGACGCAGTGGTGGCGCATGGAGTGAAGTCCATCTCTGGAGACGTGGTGGGAGACGATAGCTATTTTCCCGCCGAGCGCTATCCCAGTGGGTGGGAAATCGACGACATGGTGTGGGAGTACGGGGCGGCTATCTCCGCGATTGTGACGAACGATAACACGGTAAAGGTGACGCTTACGCCCGGGGCAGCTGCCGGGGACGAAGTGCGCGCGGAGGCCTGGCCGACGACGCCGGATTTTGTGGTGGAAAATCGCGTGGTGACGTCCGGACCGGACGCAAAGCCGGACCTGCGATTGACCCGCGATCCTGGCGCGAAGGTGGTGGTGATTGCGGGAACGATTCCTGCGCGGAGCGTGCCACGATCGCTGGTATTGGCAATTGAAGAGCCGGCGCTGCATGCCGCGGCGCTGCTGAAGAAGTTGCTGGAAGATCGCGGCGTGGCGATTAGCGGGGTGGCCCGGGCTGTGCATGAGGCCGTCGATTTGCCGGATGCACCGCTGGTTCTTGCCGAGCACAAATCGGTCCCACTGGGCGATTCCGTGAAATTGGTGAACAAGATCAGCCAGAATTTGCACACGGAGATGTATCTGCGCACCGCGGCGCGGCAGAGCGGAGTATGGAAGACGCCCGAGGAGCTGCAGCAGTCTCCGCAAAATTTTTATGAACAAGCGGGGATTACGGCGGGAGACGTGGTGCAGACGGACGGTTCGGGATTGTCGCGCCACGATTTGGTGACACCGCGGGCGCTGGTAGCGGTGTTGCGTTTCGCGCAACAGCAACCGTGGTTCCGGGCGTACTACGATTCGCTGCCGATTGCGGGCGTCGACGGGACGCTGGAGGACCGCATGAAAAATACCGCGGCGGCTGGGCGGGTGCATGCCAAGTCTGGATCGCTGGAACATGTGCGCACGCGTTCCGGTTACGTGGAGACGGCCAGCGGGCGGCAGCTGATTTTTGCATTTCTGGGAAACAATCAGGCTGGAAAGGGTCACGAAGCCACGGAGGTGCTGGACGGGTTGTGCGTGGCGATGGCGGAGGAGTGGGCGGCGGCAGTTCCGGCGAGCGCAACGAAGCAGCCGGCACATCACTGAAACAGCCGGCAACAGTAACCAGAGATCGTGCTAAATACTCGAGAAGTGGCGGAATATTTCGAAGAAGCTTCGCGGTTGGTCTAAAAATGTCGCGTACAGCAGAAGACGTACTGGAATTTGACAAGCTTCGGGAATTGCTGCGGCTGCGCACGACCAGTGCGCCCGGGCGCCGGGCCATCGATGGACTGCAATTCAGCCAGGATCGGACGGCGCTGGAGGCGGAGTTTGCGCTGATTCGCGAGGCGCGGGAATGGCTGCGCGCGGCGCGGGAGCTGGGCTTTGGCGGGCTCAGCGATCCGCAAGAATGGCTGGAAAAAATCGCGGGCCTGGGGGTGGTGCTGGAAGCGAAGGAATTGCTGGACGCGGTAACGCTACTGGAGACGGCCAGCTGGCTGCGGCAGGAGTTTCGCGAAGAAGCGGCGGCATTTGCGCTGCTGAGCGCACGGGCCGCCGCGGTGGGAGATTTTCGTGAGCTGCATGCGGCCATTCGACGTTGCGTCTTGCCTGGGGGCGAGATTAGTGACGACGCTTCGACGGCACTGCGGCGCATTCGGGCCAGCATTGGACAAACGCGCGACGCAATTCAAAAAGCGCTGAAGCAGATTTTGCGTTCACGAAACGCGGAAGGCGGCGAGGATTACGTGACGCTGCGCAACGACCGCTTCGTAATACCGGTGCGCGCGGAGAATCGTCGCAGTATTCCAGGCGTCGTACACGGCGCCAGCGCCACAGGTCAGACCGTGTTTCTCGAACCGCTGGAGACGCTGGAGAGCAACAACCAATTGGTGCAGCTCAGCGAAGAGGAAGCGCTGGAAGTATTGCGCATCTTGCGGGAACTGACCGGACGGTTGCAAGCTGTGCGCCCGGCGCTGGTGGCAGCGGCGGAAACCATCGCGCATTTAGACGGTGTCTTTGCGCGCGCGCGGTTTGCGCGAGACTTTGACGCCACCACCCCGGAATTTTCGGATGCCGCGGAGCTGCGACTGGATCGCGCGCGTCATCCCGTACTGGAAGATAAATTACGCCGCCAAAATCGCGAGATTGTCGCAATGACGCTGGCTCTGGGCGGCGAAGAACGCGTGCTGGTGATCAGCGGGCCGAATACGGGTGGCAAAACGGTGGCGCTCAAAACCACGGGGCTGGCGGCGCTTTCGGGGCAGTCGGCGATTCCCGTGGCGGCGGAGCACGCAGTTCTGCCGTTGTTCGACCACGTGCTGGTGGATATTGGGGACGAGCAGTCCATCGCCGCGGACTTGTCGACGTTTTCCTCGCACATGCTGAACCTGAAATCGATTCTGGCGATAGCCACCGAACATTCCCTGGCGCTGGTGGACGAAATGGGCACGGGCACGGCCCCGGAAGAGGGTGCGGCGCTGGCGGTAGCATTACTGGATGAATTCCGCGAGAAGCGCTGTATCGTACTGGCTACCACGCACCACGACCGGTTGAAAGCATATGCTTCGACCACGCCGGGAGTGGTGAATGCCGCGGTGGAATTCGACGATGTGAATTTGCGGCCGACGTATCGCTTGATGGTGGGCGTGCCCGGGGGATCGAGCGGCATCGCCATTGCGCAACGTCTAGGTCTCGCGACAACCATCATCGACCGCGCCCGTGCACTGCTGGCCCCAGAATCTCGCGAGGCTGCCGACCTGATTGCTTATCTGCACCGCAGCCGCGACGAACTCGACCGCATGCAAAAACAGATGGTCCAGGAACGCCGGGAACTGGAAGAAGAACGCGGCAAACTTCGGACGGAATGGCTGGAGCGGCAGCAGCGAAGAATCAAGGAGCTGGAAGCGAAGTTTGCGGACATGCAGAAGCGATTCGACGAAAATGTTGCGGGCGTGGTGGAAGGCGTCAAAGAACGGGAATTGCGCGCGTCTCTGGAAAAGGGTGCGCGCCGGAAGATGCAGGGCGTTCGCGCGGAAGCCCGGGAGGAACTGAACGCCGCGGTGGTGCAAACCATCTCCGAGTCCCAGGCCGATCTGGGAGTCACGCCGGCAAAGGCCGGTGTGATATCCGCGGAGATGTTGCAGCCGGGGTCGCGTGTGCAGGTGCGCGGATTTAACAAGCCCGTGGTCCTGCGGCGCGTGGAGGGATCGAGCGCGGAAATCGAAGCAGGTCCGCTGCGCATGAAAATTGCCGTGGATGAGATTATCGGTGTTGAAGCGGTCGCGGCGGGGAAGATTATCGGCGCTGCGCCGACCCTGCGGAATGTTAGCGTAAATTCATCGCCCAGCGAGGACAGTGGCACCGGCGAGCTGAACGTGATCGGTATGCGGGTGGAGGAAGCCACTGAGCGCGTCGATAAATACCTTGACGAAGCGGCGCTGGCGCATCACACGCGCGTACGAATTATTCACGGCCACGGCACCGGCGCGCTGCGCAAAGGTATCGCGGAGTTTCTGCGCGGCCATCCACTTGTGGAGCGCAGCTCTTTCGAGTCCGAGGAGCACGGGGGGCGGGCCATCACTGTAGTGGAACTGCGCACCTAGAAACCACTCTTCATGGCGGAAGCGGGATCATTTGCGGAGCGCGTGAAGCAGCAGGCGGACATCGTTCGCGTGGTGGGCGAATACGTGCGCCTGAAGAAGACGGGGAAGGATTTTAGCGGGCTGTGCCCGTTTCATCAGGAGAAGACGCCGTCGTTTACGGTGTCACCCATCAAGCAGATTTTTTATTGTTTTGGATGCGGCAAAGGCGGCGACGTTTTTAATTTTGTGCGGGAAGTGGAGAAATGCGAGTTCCCGGAGGCGTTGAGGATCGTCGCGGAGAAATGTGGCATCGCGTTGCCCAGCAAGCGCGAACATTCTCCGGAAGAGCGCCGCGAAAATCAGCATCGCGCGCTAATTCTGGAAATGCATCGCGCCGCGCAAGGCTTTTACACCAAGCAACTGGAGAGCACGCCGGAGGGCCGCGTGGCCCGCGCGTATCTCGAAGACCGCGGCCTGAATATGGCGGCGATCGAGCAGTTTGGAATTGGTTATGCACCGAGCGGCGGGGATGCGCTGCTGCGCTTTCTGCGACCCAAGTACAAAGACGAAAAACTGCTGGTGGATTCGGGGTTGATTTCGCGCGACCAGAGCGGACGGCTCTTCGACCGCTTCCGGCGGAGGATCACGTTCCCCATCGCCAATGACAGCGGAAAGATTGTGGCCTTCGGTTGCCGGGCGCTGGGTGACGACACCCCTAAATATCTAAACTCTCCCGAAACGCCCATCTATTCCAAGAGCAACGTGCTGTATCACCTGGATCGCGCCAAAGAGGCCTTGCGGCGGCAGGATTTCGCCATTCTCGTGGAAGGCTACATGGACGCCATCGCCGTGGCCCGCGCGGGAATAAGCAACGTGGTCGCAAGCTGCGGGACGAGCCTGGCGGAGCCGCAAATCAAGCTGCTGGCGCGCTTCACCAAGCGGGTGATTGTAAATTACGACCCGGATAGAGCGGGGCAAACCGCCACGGAGCGCTCCGTAGCGCTGCTGCTGGAACACGATTTTGAAGTGAAGGTGCTGGCCCTGCCGCCTATCGGGGACAAGAAAGCCGATCCCGATTTGTTCATCCGTGAAAAGGGCGCAGAAGAATATTTGAAGCTACTGAAGCTTGCGCCTCCGTACGTGGACTACCTGATCGCTCGCGCGAGAAAGATGGATTTAGCCACCGGGGAAGGGAAACTGCGGGCGGTGAATTTCCTGCTGCCCTACCTGCAAAAGATCCCGAACAGATTGCTGCGTTCGGAGTGGGCCACGCGCATCGCGCAGCAGCTTCGCCTGGATGAGCCGGTATTGCGCGCGGAACTGAGCCGGGCGGCGAAAGAGCGGCGCAGCGAGTTGAAGGCGCAACCGGAAATGCTCAGCCGCTTGGCCAAACCGGTGGAGCGCCGCCTGATTCGCATGCTTGCGGATGCCGAGGATTTTAAGGTGGAGCTGGCGCGACGCCTGAAGCAAGAGCGGCTGTACGAAGGCATGGAAGCCGAGAAAATCATCGCTGCGATGATCGCCGCGAATCTCGCGCCTGAACCGGTCACCACCAGCGAGGTGGCGGCGACGCTGGACGAGCGCGACCGGCGATTATTTTTTGAGGTGCTCTTCGAGGAGGAAGACGTGGCCACCTGGGAAGAAGCGGAAAGCTGCCTGGCGACCCTGCAGCGCAGGCAGGTGGAACGCGCCGTGGCCGAGATACAGCGCGACATCGAGGCACAGCCCGCTGGTGCTAATCTACGCGGTTTGCTGCAACGGAAACAGGAATTGATGCGCAGGCTGGCGGCGCATTCTCACACCTAAAACAAAAAGGCTCGCTGCCCAAAATGACAGCGAGCCTCACAAAGGTGTTAAAGATTCGTCGAGGAGCGGGTTAGCGCTTCGCGAGAACTAGAGCCAAGCCCAGCAAGCCCATGCCCGACGCCATGAGCGTCAGTGAACCCGGCTCGGGCACTTCGACGCCTACCGGAGGCGCATCGGCCAAGGCCACGCCGTTTTCAGCGATGTAGAAAGCGTAATTGTTCGGGATAGGGTCGCCGCCGAAAAAGTTCACGTCGACAACCTGACCTAGGGTGAACGGTCCAGGTGTGGAGGCGCAGTCGTTGCCGTTCAGGTGCGTATCGCCCGGCACGTTGTCACAGGCAATCGTCTGTCCGACCAGCGCGGCATTTACTGTAAACGTGAAGTTGAGCGCGCCGATGGATGCCCCAGTCTGGTTGATGAACGCGAGGCAAGCATTGTCGCCGCTAAAGCTCGTGTTGGCGAATACCGGGTCGCTGCAGCTCGTCCAGTTTACGGTGTACTCTACACCCGTGCTCTGAAGTAGGTTGAAATCACCAATCGTCGCCGGCTGCGGATCGAAGATCACATGAATATCGTCAGCGAAAGCTGCACCGGAAAAAAT
>DATFYV010000036.1:0-3084 GCA_035314845.1 Candidatus Acidiferrum sp. | reverse complement strand
CCCCTAAACGGGGAAATGGGAGAGCGCGGGAAGACCTGGCCCGCCTCTCCCTTCTTTTTTTCCGCGCGCTGGATGTGGCCGCCCCGCACTTCACAACGCCTCTTTGCTAAACTGAAATGCCGCATCTCCTCAAGCTCAGGTAATACCGGAAAACAGCCCATGAAATTGACCGCGGCACAACAGCGTTCGCTCGAGGCCATCTGCGACACGTTTGCGCCGGCAGAGGATGGCTGGCCCTCGGCCAGCGAAATGGGCGTTGCCGATGCCATCGCCGAGGCCCTTCCGGATCCCGCGATTACCGGCCGCAGCGAAGCGCTGTTGCAATTACTGGATATTTGGAACTCGCGCCTGCACAGCCTGCTCACCATTCAACGGACCGCGCCGTTTTCGTCGCTGCCCGCGGAGGCGCGCGTTCGCGTGCTGCTGAGTTGGGCGGACAGCGCGCTAGGACAGCGCCGCGGAGCGTTCCAGGCCCTGCGCAAAGCCGTGGGTTATTTGTATGTGATGCTGCCCGGCAGAGACGGTGCAAAAAGTCCGGTGTGGTCCAAGTTTGGCTATCCGGGGCCCCTGGGCGTACAGCGAACCGCTGCAGAACGCCCGCTACGCGTCACTACGCCAGCTCGCGATCTGGACCTAACGGCGGACGTCTGTGTCATCGGCTCGGGCGCGGGCGGAGGAACTGCGGCGGCGGTCTTGGCGGCAGCCGGCAAAGACGTTATCGTCCTCGAAGCCGGCGGGTATTACGATGACGCCGACTTCGACGGCGCGGAGCTCGCCGGCTTTTACAACTTGTATCTGGATCGCGGCTTTGCATCGACCGCCGACCGTAGCGTGGGCTTGCTGGCGGGCGCATGTGTGGGGGGCGGCACGGTGGTGAATTACTGCACCTCGTTCCGTACGCCGGACGAGGTACGCAACGAATGGGCTGCAACGGGCGTGCCGTGGTTCACGAGCGCGGAATACACGCAGAGCCTTGACGCCGTCTGCGAACGTCTGCACGTCAATCTCGACCACAATCGCATATCCGCCAGGGAAGCCGTGCTCGACCGCGGCTTGCGCGCACTGGGCTGGCACGTGGACGCCATGCCGCGCAACGTCGTCGGCTGCGATCAAGGCAAAATCTGCGGTTATTGCGGGCTGGGTTGCACCATCGGCGCCAAGCAATCCACGGCAAAAACGTGGCTGCTGGATGCGCAAAACCACGGGGCGCGGATTTTTGCTAACACCCATGCCAAGCGCGTGCGCATCGAGGCCGGCGCAGCCAGCGGCGTCGAAGCGCAGTCCAAGAGCGGACATCGCGTAAATGTGCGCTGCAAAACGGTCGTAGTAGCGTGCGGAGCGATTCATACCGCGGCGCTGCTCTTGCGCTCCGGCCTGCGCAACGAGCACATCGGCAAGCACCTGCACCTGCATCCCGTCTCCAACGTCTGCGGCGTCTTCGACGAAGAAATCCGCCCGTGGGAAGGCACGATGCAGGCGATCTATTCTGACGAACATCGCCGCATGACTGGCAATTTCGGCGTTAAGTACGAGACCACCGCCCTGCAGCCGGTCATTGCTGCCGCGGTCTTGCCCTGGCGCGAACCCCGGCAATATCGCGCGCTGCTGGAAAAGCTGTCGCACACTTCCGGCATCGGCGTGCTGCTGCGGGATCGCGATGGCGGCCGTGTCACCGTGGATCGTAGCGGCGCACCGGTATCGCACTATGCTTTGTCAAAATTCGACGCTGGCCACCTCCGTGAGGGATTCATCGGCGCGGCGCGCATCCTGGAAGCTGCTGGCGCGCGCTTGATCTACTCGCCGCACGCCAAGTTTTGCTCCTATCAGCCGGGGATCCATGGCTCGCTGGACAGTTTCACCCGAGAAATGGACGCGGCAGGATGGGGCTCCAGCCAAGTGGCGCTATTTTCGTTCCATATCATGGGCACGGCACGGCTGGGTGGCTCGCCAGCCATTTCGGCCACCAATCCGGACGGGGAGTGCTGGGAGACGCACAATCTGTATGTCATGGATGGTGCCTCCTTTCCCTCCGCATCCGGAGTAAACCCCATGATTTCAATAGAAGCCATCGCGCACCGTAATGCTCGAGCCCTAGCTGCGCGGTCCTAGCCGTACTATGGACCTTTGCGCAGCCCTAGGAGCTAATAATCCATGCGACATTCCTTCACTTCTGGACTACGGAATGTACTAAAATTCTCTCCCCGGCGGTTATAAGCGCGTAGAAGTAGGTCCGCGCCTGATGCACCGCTAAGCCTGTGGCACCACTATCCCAGAAGGCCCATTTCGGAACTCAGGCGTATCGGGATCGCTTTTGCAGTGAAAGAGGAACAGCTCTTGGGACGGAGCACAACATTCTCGGCGCGAGGTGCGGCGCTAAGCCGAGGTTTCAGTCTGACCGAAGTGGTCGTGACTGTGGCAGTGATGCTGGTGCTTGCCGCCATTGCCATTCCCACGGTGTCCCGCGCTTTCGCGGTATATCAGCTGAATGATGCCGCTTCCCGTCTGGCAGGCATTCTGAAGTTCGCGCGCTATGAAGCCATCCGCCTCAACAAACAGGTGCCCGCGAGGGTTCTGGCAACGGGAAACAACTGGTCGGTCTTTGCGGACACCAATAACAACGGCGTTGCGGACCCAACTGAGTCCATCGACCTCATCGTTCCTCCCATAACATTGTTACCCGCCGGGAGCATGCCAGACACGACTCCGATTAGCAGCACGTTGGGAAGCCCGACCCTGGTGCTGACCTCGGTATCCGCGATGAATGCAACGATCCTGTTTGATCAGCGGGGTGCGGTGGTGAGCGGCGGCGGTGCGAACGTCTACGTCTTATACCTGGGGAATTCCACGGATACCGACATTGGTTACCGGGCGGTAGTGCTGATGCCCTCGGGCATGGTGCAAATTTGGTCGTCCGCCGGCGGCGCGTGGCAGTTGGCGAGTTAGCGATTGCAGAGTATGAGCCCAATCGAGCAAACCCGGCCACTATCGCAGGCCCCCGCCAACAGCGGAGAGCGCGGCTTCAGCCTGCTGGAAATGGTCTTTGCCACCACCGTGCTGCTGGTGGGAATCGTGGGCGTGGCGCAA
>DATFYV010000035.1:0-5180 GCA_035314845.1 Candidatus Acidiferrum sp. | reverse complement strand
CGCTTCGTTTTGCTCCCGTCTTCATTCGTAAGCCAGAGGCCCCCGCCCCATTCGCCAGCGTCGTACGCGAGGAGCCAAGCATTTTCAAAGTGCATCGCACTTCTCAAACCAGCACTTACGGTACGCCCTGGCATCCCCTCCTCGTGCTGCAACAGCGGAGGCCATGATGGCATCGGTGGAAAGTCGTCTTTCCCTTTAGGTCTGGGCCGTTCGCTAATCTTAACGCCGTTTCCCTCATTTGTTACCTGCCACTCATGTTGGGAATAATTGAAGCAGCGAAGGGTGGTTTCATCCAGATTCTTCACTTTATTCTCTGGATAAACATACCAACCCACGGGGATATTGCCCGGGAGGGACGCTGGCTGCTGTCCGAGCACCATCTGCGGCAGGAGGGTGGTAGCCACCGTGATGCTGAACTGTAGCGCATATTTGTTCCATCTCGCGAGTGGCCACATGTCCGCAGAATAGCACGAGTGCCCGTAAGTGCCTGGCTAACGGCGGAGACCGGACAAGTGGCGATTCTGGCGGCTATGCCGGAGGCATGTCGTGGGCGTCGAAGCCGGTAAATTCTTCTTCCCAGGCGTAGCTGGGGGATTGCAAGAGGCGGACGCAGCGGTTCCAGCGGAGGATGGCGTCGTCGTTGCCGACGGGGCGATTTTTTTCCGCGTCGGCGAAACACTGGAGCGCGCGTTCCAAGAGGGGCAGGACTACGTGGGGCGGCTGGCCGTTGCGCAACTGGGACTTGGCGCGGCGTTCGTAGAGGATACCGGTGTAGTAGGACTGTTCGTAGCGATCCGTGAGCTTTTGGAAGGTCTCCGCCACTTCGCGGTAGCGGTCGATCGGGCCGCTGCCGAACTGATCGGTGAGGCTGAGGCCGAGGAAGCGGAGGGCTAGCTGGTGTTGGGGATCGATGGCCAGGATGTCGCGGCAGATGGACTCGGCCTCCTCCGGTTCGTTCAGGTAGCGGTATAACTCGACTTTAGCGATGGCCTCGGCTATGCCGGCTTTGGAGATGGGTTTCAGTTGGTATTCCATGGGACCTCCTGTTCGCGTTTGTCGCGCCTTTTCAACGGCGCAAGTCAAAAGCACGGGTCTAAAGACCCGCCACTACACCTACTTACCGCGGATTTTGCGGAAGAGCATGGTGATGGGGTCGTAGAATTCGTCTACTACGCGCTCCTTTAGGGGGATGATGGCGTTGTCGGTGATGTGAATTTCTTCGGGGCAGACTTCGGTGCAGCATTTGGTGATATTGCAGAGCCCGAGGCCTAAGTTTTCTTTCAGTAGCTTGGTGCGCGAGACGCCGTCGAGCGGATGCATTTCCAGGCCGGCTACGCGCACGAAGAAACGTGGTCCACCGAACTGGTCGTGCTTGGCGTGGTCGCGCAGGACGTGGCAGACGTTCTGGCAGAGGAAGCACTCGATGCATTTGCGGAATTCCTGCACGCGGTCCACGTCGCGCTGGTACATCTTCCATTTCACGCCGGGCTGGGGCTGAAAGGGCGGGATCTTGGCGTTCACCTTGTAGTTCCAACTTACGTCCGTGACCAGATCCTTGATCAGGGGAAAGGACTTCATCGGATAGACAGTAACGGGTTCATCGAGCGGGAGAGAGTCCATGCGCGTCTTGCAGGCCAGGCGCGGGCGGCCATTGACTTCGGCGGAGCAGGAGCCGCATTTGGCGGCTTTGCAATTCCAGCGGACGGCGAGGTCGGGCGCCTGATGGGCCTGAATAGAATGCAGCGCGTCGAGCACGACCATGCCATCGGTGAGCGGGACTTGATAGTCCACTGGCACGCCACCGTTGCGGTCGCCGCGGAACACTCGGACGGTCACGTCGGGCATTTTGTTGGCCTCGCTTGCGAATCGTGCGAATCTAAAGATTCGCCACTACAAACCGCCGGTACAGAATCCTAGTTGCGTCTCGTTATTGCTACTCCGCCCTATTTATCTTCCGCGAGGATTTGCGTTAGCTCGTCGGGCATTTCGCTTACCGGAACTTCGACGAGCGTCATCGCGTCACCTTGACGAACGATTACATGGTTCTTTTTGCCCCAGGCGTCTTCCGTCTTGGGGAAATCGATGCGACTGTGCGCCCCGCGGCTCTCCCGGCGCGCCAGCGCGGAGCGCGTAACGGCCTCCGCTACCACTAACATATGCTGCAAATCGCGCGAAAGATGCCAGCCGGGATTGAACAGGCGCGAACCTTCCACGCGCATTGCGGCGGCGCGGGCCTTGAATTTTTCCAGTTCGTCGAGGGCCCGCGTTAAGTCTTCCTCGGTGCGGAAGATGCCTACCAGCGATTGCAGCATATCCTGCAGCTCGGCATGGATTGTGTAGGGATTTTCGCCAGAGGTGCGCTCAAAGGGCGCGAGCAACTGGCGCTCGGCTTCCACAATCTGTGCGGAGTCGATAGCAGGCGGCGCGGTCCCGCGTGCGTGCTGCGCGGCGGCAAGGCCCGCGCGACGGCCAAAGACCAGCAAATCCGAAAGCGAATTGCCGCCGAGGCGGTTGGAGCCGTGGAGTCCTGCGGCGGCTTCACCGGCGGCGTAAAGGCCGGGGACGGAGGTGGCGGCGGTCTCGGCGTCCACTCGGATCCCTCCCATCATGTAATGGCACGTGGGACCGACCTCCATGGGGCCTTTGGTGATGTCCACGTCGGCCAGTTCCTTGAACTGGTGGTACATGCTGGGGAGCTTGCGCTTCACGTATTCCGCGGGCTTGTGGGAGATGTCCAGGAATGCGCCGCCGTGGGGGCTGCCGCGGCCTTCCTTCACTTCGGTGTAAATGGAGCGCGCGACGACATCGCGGGTAGAAAGCTCCATGCGCTTGGGGTCGTACTTCTCCATAAAGCGCTCGCCGTTTTTGTTGCGGAGGATGCCGCCTTCGCCGCGAACGGCCTCGGTAACGAGGAGGCCTTGCACTCCCGGAGGCCAGACCATGCCGGTGGGATGGAACTGAACAAATTCCATGTCCAGGAGTTCGGCGCCGGCTTCGTAGGCCAGGGCCATGCCGTCGCCAGTGCATTCCCAGGAGTTAGAGGTGACCTTCCATGCTTTTCCGATGCCGCCGGTCGCGATGATCACGGACTTGGCTTTGAAAATGACGAAGCGGCCTTGTTCGCGCCAGTAGCCGAACGCGCCGGCGATGCGGTCGCCGTCTTTGAGCAGGCTGGTGATGGTGCATTCCATGTAGACGTCGATGCCCTGCTGCACGCCGCGATCCTGCAGGGTGCGAATCATTTCCAGGCCGGTGCGGTCGCCGACGTGACAGAGGCGCTTGAAGGTGTGGCCGCCGAAGGCGCGCTGCAGGATGTCGCCGGTTTCGGTGCGGTCGAAGAGCGCGCCCCACTGTTCGAGCTCGCGGACGCGGTCGGGGGATTCCTGAGCGTGGAGCTGGGCCATGCGCCAGTTGTTGAGGAATTTTCCGCCGCGCATGGTGTCGCGGAAGTGCGTGCGCCAGTCGTCGGACTGGTCGACGTTGGCCATAGCCGCGGCTATGCCGCCCTCTGCCATTACCGTATGTGCTTTGCCAAGCAATGACTTGCAGACTACGCCCACGCTGGCGCCTTGGGCGAGCGCCTCGATGGCCGCGCGCAGGCCCGCGCCGCCCGCGCCAATAATCAGCACGTCGTTTTCGTGGGTCTCGTATTTGGAGGTCGCCGGAGAAGTCACAGGATTCGAATGTCCTTCAGGTAGCCCGCGGAGACGAGGCGAATATAAAGGTCCGTGAGAGCCACGGAAAAAAGGCTCATCCAGGCCCACAGCATGTGGCGTTCATTAAGGAAACTGACCCAGCGCCACGCGGCGTGGCGCGGTACGCCGAAGGTGGCACAGGAAAAGCAGTCCAGTTTTCCGCCCGCCAGATGGCGCAAGGAGTGGCAGGAGAAGGTATACATCGAGAGTAGAGTGACGTTCAGCAACATCACCAGCGAGCCGACGCCGACGCCGAATCCTTCCGGGAAAAAGAATGCGTGAATCGCGTCGTACCAGAGAAAGCACAGAAACAAAATCGCCAGATAGAAAAAGTAGCGGTGCAAGTTCTGCAGGACGAACGGGAAGGCAGTTTCGCCGCTATAGCTACGGCCGCTGCTTTCGCTGACGGCGCAAGCCGGGGGATCGAGCAGGAATGCCCGGTACAGCGCTTTGCGGTAGTAATAGCAGGTAGCGCGGAAGCCCAGCGGTCCGCCCAAAATCAAAATGGCCGGGGAGAATGGCCACCAGTGGTGCTGCGGGTCAATCAAAGGAGAATAGAACGGAGAAAGATACGGCCCCCACTGGTAAAATTTCCCTTCCAGCGCGGCGCGCCACGTGGCGTAAACAGTAAAGCCGCCCATCACCGCGATCACCGGCAGGATTTCGATCCACCAACTATCCCGCCGCTGCGTGCTGCCCAATCGAACTATGCCGCCGCTTGCCGATGATTCCGCCATGGGTTCACCGTCCGCCGCCGCATAGAGTAGTCAGGAATTTGGATTTTGCCTACCAGAATTTTGCATTCGCCCGTGACGGCGGGAATTATCAAGGGACAACGCTCGGCGGCTTAACTCTCGGACGGTACGAGACGCAACGCCCTTCGACTGTTGGTAAGCGTTCCTGCACCGGACGAGTTGTCACGAACCGTGCGGGAGCCCGTACTGGAGTACGGGTACGCATGCGAATAAATATTCGTAGGGATGCATTTTTTTCTTGCGTGCAGATACAGAACTTGTATTCTGAAAATGCGAATTCGTTTTCTTGAAAAACGAACATCGCTTTAGGAGGACGAAGGTAAAAATTGAGCACGTTATCTCTACCCGCCAGCCTGCCTAGCAGCACCATTTCCAGCACAAAAACCAGAGTCGCCAAGATGACACTGTGGCCCCTTGTGGCCGCGACGTTTTTTATGGTGTCCGGCGGGACCTATGGCACGGAGGAAGTGATCTCCGGCGCGGGCTATGGGCACGGGATTTTGGTGCTTTTGTTTTTGCCGGTGCTGTGGTGCTTGCCAACGGCGTTTATGATTGGCGAGCTGTCCAGCTCCCTGCCCTCCGAAGGCGGGTACTACGCTTGGGTGCGGCGCGGCTTGGGCAATTTCTGGGGCTTTCAAGAGGCGTGGCTTTCGCTGGCGGCCAGCATTTTTGACATGGCCATTTATCCCACACTGTTTGTGTTCTATCTAAAGCAGTTTGCGCCTTGGTT
>DATFYV010000034.1:0-11439 GCA_035314845.1 Candidatus Acidiferrum sp. | reverse complement strand
GTTTTCTTCGAGGGTCATGCGCGGAAGAAGATTGAAGGATTGAAAGACCATACCAACGGTTTCGCGGCGGTAAAGCGCCAAATTTTCCGCGCTGAGTTCGGCAAGATTTGTTTCTGCAACGCGGATGCTACCGGAGGTGGGTCGGTCGAGCCCGGCAAGCATGCTCAGCAAGGTGGACTTGCCGGAGCCGGAGCTGCCGAGCAGGGCCAGGAATTCGCCCGCGGGAATGGCCAGGGTGATTCCGGCGAGGGCATGGACTACGGCTTCGCCGAGGCGATAGTCGCGGCGAACGTTTTCGGCGCGAATGGTGGCAGGTTCTGGAGTTGTGGTTATGGGGGTGGGGGTCATGGGGTAGCTACCTATCATACGCTGCTGGGCGGCGGCCACTTTCGCTTGGGTGGAGCTGGCGGTGTGCTGGCGGGGCGTACTGGCGCCACAGGAGAAGGCAAAGTTCCCAGCCAAGATTGGCTGTGCCAGGAAGAGGGTATGGAGGAGGCACCCCCATCTGTTGTGAAACAATAGGATTCTAAATGGGTTAAGAGGGTACATTTCGGTAACATACAGAGGCGATTGGCTTTAGCGGGGAGTTTGCGGCCGACGAAGATTTTGTGCGGAGTGGAGACCCCTACCCCCGGGTGTTTTTGGCAAAGAGTGCGCAAGCTATTGAAAAAAATGGGGATACTTGGTTCTGTGAGTTGAGAAGAGTGTGTAACTATAAGAAAATAAAGAGAAGCGTCTTGCGGGGAAGTGGTGAAAATGGCAGCGAAGAGCGGCTGATGCGCGGGTGCGGTTGAGGTTGCTGGGCGATGCCGGGGTGTGGCGACATATTTCACGGCCAAGTGTAGCACGGCTTAGGTGTAAAAGCAATAATATACTGTGTAGTACTGTTGGTTTTTGTGGTTCGGGCAGGACGGGGGGAGGGTGTGGGAGGTTCTTGAAGAATATAACAGAGTGTGTTATATTTTCTGGCGAGGAAGGCAAGGTGCTTTTTATGAATGGCGAAGAGTTGCGGGAGGCGCGGCGGCGGGCGGGGTGGACGCAGGAAGAGACGGCGGGGCGGCTGGGAGTGACACAGGCGTATTTGTCGATGGCGGAGCGCGGGCGGCGGGTGTTGCCGGCGGGGCTGGCGCGCAAGGCAGTGGAGGTGCTGCGAGCTTCCCCGACGGCGCTGCCTTTGCGGGAGGAGGGAGTGAGCGCGCCGAGCGATAGCGACAAACTGCGGGCGGACCTGGCGGCGCTGGGGTATCCAGGCTTTGCACATACGGGGCTCGCGCATGTGGCGGCTGGCGGCCCCGGGTCAGGTTCCGGTTCCGGGCGGGCGCGGGCGCGGCGCAATCCCGCGGAGGTGCTGCTGAATGCTTTGCGTGGGGCCGATCTGGATACGCGCGTGGTGGAGGGCCTGCCATGGCTGGCGTGGCAGTATGCGGACCTGGATTGGGATTGGGCGGTGCGCAACGCCAAGCTGCATGATCTGCAGAACCGGCTGGGATTTGTGACCACCCTGGCGCAGCGGATGGGGAGTGCGCAGACTGCGGCTTCCGCGACGGGCGGCCCTACGGCGGGCAGCGCTACGACGGACAACTCTGCAACGGGCGAGCCGCGCACGCGGAAACTGAAGGAATATGCCGGAGTGCTGGAGCGCTCGCGGCTGGTGAAGGAGGACACCTTGTGCCAGGATTCGCTGACGGAAGCGGAGCGGAAATGGCTGCGGGTGAATCGGCCGGCGGAAGCGGCGCATTGGAATCTGCTGACGGATATGCGGGTGGAGAATCTGGTGCATGGGCGGAACTGAGCAAATTCCCGAGCCCTGGCGCAGTTTCCTGAGGGAACTGGACGAGCGCGCCACGGAGGAGACGCGGCTCGACTGCATGGGTGGATTTGTGGTTACCGTGCTGTATGGCTTCTCGCGGGAGACGGCGGATCTGGATGTGCTGGTTATCGCGCCGGGGGAGCAGCGCACGCCGTTGCTGGAAATTGGGGTGCAGGGTGGAACGCTGCACCAGAAATACAAGGTGTATCTGCACTACGTGGGCGTAGCCAAGGTGCCGGAGGACTATGAGGAACGGCTCACGGAAATGTTTTCCGGGGCTTTTAAACATTTGCGGATTTGCGCGCTGGATCCGTACGATCTGGCGCTCTCCAAGTTGGAGCGAAATATTCAGCGCGACCGCGATGACGTGAAGCATCTGGCGCGGGCAATTCCCTTGGACTTGGAGCTGCTCAAAGCCCGCTATGGAAAAGAGCTGCGCTGGCAACTGGGAAATCCGGAGCGCGAGGATCTAACCCTTAAGCTGTGGGTGGAGATGATCGAAGAGGAGCGCTCCAAGGCCGCGCGCTAGCGTCGGCGGGTTAGCCATTCGCGCAGAGACTTGCGGTGAGGTCTGAGCACCGCAATATTTAGCGGCGGGGGCGCTGTTTGGCGGAGATGCTCTTTATTATGGTGGCGCCGCAGCCGGTGGCGGGGAGCGGGATCTTGGCTTGGGCTGCGGCGTCGTTGATCAGGGCGATTACTTTGGGGTCGGAAAGGGTGGCAGGAGTGGGGAGGCGAATGAAACGGTTTTGCGTGCCGCTGCCCTGGAGGAGTTTGTGCGGGTCGGGGAGGGTGGCCCCCCAGTAGAAGGAGAGGCCGACGCCTTTGGAGTTGGCGGCGATGGAGACGATGCAGTCGGAAGATCGCGGGGTGGAGCAGAAGCCGATGACGAAGAAGTTGTAGTTGTCGTAGACGATTTGCGTGGCGGTGGGGAAGCGTTTGCGGAGGATGGCGCGGCAGGCGCGGATTTGTTTGGCGATGGCGGGGTCGAATTTGGCGATGAAGGAGGCGAGTTGTTTTTCGGTGGGAGGGGCGGGCGGGGTGGCGGCGGCGCGAGGCTTTTTGCTGGGTGGTTTGGATGCGTTTTTGTGTGGTGACACTTGTGTATCCCTTCGCGTTCGACTTAGCTGGGTCCCGCAGAATCGCATTTGCTACGACAAAATTCACGACGGCTTGCGTTAGGCGCAAATCGCGACGGCGGCCCTGTTCGTGCCACAACCCAGATTGGCACGGCGCTCGAGTGGCCGCTACTTCGGGAAAGTTTGGCCGGACCCTTCGTTCCTCAGGGTGAACTAAAGTCCGGCACCTACAAAAGCGCACCTACAAAAAGCGCCGGGACTGAAGCCCGGCCGCTACAAAGGCCTGTTTGAATTCGGACTTACGTGCCTGAGGGTGGGATGCCGGTCCAGACGTGTTGGACGATTTTCCAAGCGCCAGCTGGGCCTGGTTGGCGCTTGTAGACGATGAGGTAGCTGCCCTTGGCGGTAATTTTCGCGCCCGTGGAGATGGTGGTGAGGGTCTCGTCGTAGTCGCCGCTGTCGTACGCGAGGTCGCCGGAGGTTTCGAGGTTCTGGCTGTGCAGGGTGAGGTCGCTGTGGAAGGTGGCCATTACATTTTGAAAGAGGGTGCGAAGGGCGGCGGAACCGGTAAGACGTTCGCCCGTGGGTTGCAGGAAAGAGGCGTCAGGGGCGTAGAACTTGAGGATGGGTTCGAGTTGATTGGTACGGAGGTTCTGGACCCAGGCTTCGCGGAGTTGCGCGAGGGTGGCGATCGTGGAGGCCTGCGGAGAGGCGGTGGCTAACTGTGGCGCACCGAAGGCAATGAGGGTCAGGAACACTATCGCGACGCAAATAGGACGGGAAGTGTGCGGGAAATTCGCAGAGAACGGAGAGGGCATGAGGGCGCTCCTAAATTTTTAGACCATGAATGTACACCGCAGCTGGAGTGGGCGGAAAGAGTTTGTTAGCGGATGTAGGTTGGCCGATGGAACCGGGATTTTCGGGTGCCGACGCGTGTCTACGATGAGAAAACACATGGCCGGTCCGCTTATGCGGCCCGGCCATGTGTCAAGCAACTATCGAGTGTCGTGATCTCCGCGATGGCGGCGTGGAATTTCCAGGGGCGCGTGGAGACGGAAGGTTAGCGGGGTCTCGGCGGAAAGCTCGACGTCGTTCTTTCCAGTCAGTCCCGCGCCCGCGGTGCCCGCGCCTGCGCCAACCAAGGCGCCGATCAGCGCGCCTTTGCCGCCGCCCGCGAGGCCGCCAATCAAAGCGCCACCGGCGCCACCGCCGCCGACCAGTCCGGCCGTGCGCTTACCTTTGCCTTTGTGGGTCATGTCATCGGTGGAGGTGTCGAGGGGATAGTCGTGACCGTCGATGGTTACGCTGGTGAGGGTGATTTCGAGGCTGGCGCCGCCCTTGAAGCGGCCAGCGGCTTTGGCGTCGTTGACGGTACCGGTGACGTGCGCGCCTTTGGGGATAGCGATCTCGCCGTCCGCAGCGACGGGCGATTGTACGGAGGCGAGAAAGGTCTGGCCAGCGGAGGCAGTCTTCGAGCTGAGGCGCTGATCCAGCATTACGGTGATCGGGGTTCCCGCAGGGACGACGAGCGGCGGCTCCGGCACTGGCGGGGCGGGTTGCGCAGGCGTGGAGTTTTGCGACATCGGGTTGCTGGCGTCCGGCGTGCTGCCCGAGGACGCGGATTGATCGGCGGACTTTTGGCAGCCGAGGAGCGAGGCGGCAATGAGCAGGGCAGACAAAACAAACTGAGAACGACGATAAGGCATGTGATTTCCTCCGATGGGCGCTGAGCAATTTATTTTACGATACTCCGTTTTGGAGCTGTATCAATTTTGGGCGAAGGCGGCGGGGCTGGCGCCCGGGATTGGATCGGCGAGCGGAACCCTCGCGGTGCTGGAGGGTGTGCGAATTGCAGGAATTTAACGAAGAGATGGCCATGAAACGCTAAAGTCCAGTGTGGGCCGGGCCGATAATTGGAGCAACTGGCGAAGAGGCTTCGTCCATCGAAGACGGATCGCTGGTTAACGTAAGCCGGATGAACGCGCGCCGCTGAGTAGGCGATGCCGCGTGCTCCCAAACGAAACATTGTGCAGCGTTGGCACACTTGGAATTGGTGTGTCCGCTGGCAAGTCCTGCCTTTTCAAGTTGAATCCCCAAAAAATGTTGGCGCTTCAAACGCACTAGGCAAAGCTGCCAGTGGCCGGAAAAAAATGCCGTGGACCGCTGCGCGGGCAAGCAAAAAACGCGCGAGCGACCGTCGGTTATTGCTGCGGCATGCTGATCGCCGAGAGCGCTAGGCGTGTCCTGGAGTGAGTGAAATATGGCAGCTACTGCTACGCCGAGTGTTTTGTTACCGCGCACGCGAGTGCTGGTGGCGAGCGCGGATTCCGGATTTCGCAAGCGGTTGATGACAGACCCGCTGTACGCGAGCGCGTGGCGCGAAGAGGCGTCGGGGGGTGCGCATGCGCTAGCACGGCTGGGAGAACTGCGTTGCGACAGCGTGTTGCTGGACCGCCATTTGCCGGATCTGGATGCCGTAGAGGTGGCGGAGTTGATTCGCAAGCGTTACCCGCTGATCAGCGTGGAGTTCGTGGACTCGCGCGGGGCACAGACAGATCCGCGGGATGTCGAAATTTGCGAGCCAAGCTCGATGGACGGTGTGAAAAGGTCGAGCGCCAGGGGCGAGACGGAGGCGATGGAAATGCCGGCTGCTGGCGTGGAGGACAACCACTGCAACCACGCTGCGGCGGGCGCGGCATATCTGCAGTTGCAGAAGGGGCTGGCGTTTCGCGAAGAAGGAGCGTTCGGCGGGATGGTGGGAGAGAGCCGGGCCATGCAGCAGGTGTATGCGCTAGCGCGGATGGTGGGCGGGCGAGATACGACGGTGTTGATCATCGGGGAGACGGGGACAGGGAAGGAGCTGGTGGCGCAGGGGTTGCACACGCTGAGTAGGAGGGCGAAGCAGCCGTGCATGGTGGTGAACTGCGCGGCGATACCGGAGGCGCTGCTGGAGTCGGAACTATTTGGGCATGCGCGGGGAGCATTCACCGGGGCGGTGCAGTCGCGGCTTGGACGCATACATATGGCGCAAGGCGGAACGCTGTTCTTGGATGAGATCGGGGATTTGCCGCTGGCTATGCAGGCGAAGTTGCTGCGTTTTTTGCAGAACGGCGAGGTGCAGCGGCTGGGCAGTTCGGAAGTGTATCGCGTGGATGTGCGCGTGGTTTGCGCGACCAATGTTTCGTTATCGGAGATGGTGAAGGCCAAGAGATTCCGGGAGGATCTGTACTACCGGCTGGCGGTGTTTCCCATTGTAATGCCGCCGTTGCGAATGCGCGCGGAGGACATTCCCGCATTGGTCCGGCATTTTCTTTCGGCACTGTCGGAGGACATCCATATTTCGGAGCGGACCGTGAGCGTAGCGGCGATGGACTGGTTGAAGGTGCAGCGTTGGCCGGGAAACGTGCGGGAGTTGCAACACGGAGTAGAGCGGGCCTTCATTTTGGCGGGGAATGAGACGGAGTTAAGGACGGAACATTTCCGGTCGTTCGCGGAGATGAGCGGGGAAGGGGAGCAGCGGCAAACGAAGTGATGCGGGGAAGTGACCGTGGAAGTGAGGAAAGTCTTAGCCGGGGAGCGATTCTCTGGCAGAAAGCGTGCAAGGACAGCGACGATGGCAAATTTACCTACAACCCGGCAAAGATTGCGAGCGGTTGCCGGGCCAGCAGCGCGAGAGATGGGACGCGAGATAGCGCGCGAGGCGGCGCGGGGAACAGCGCAGGAAAATCTGACGCGAGCATTCCTGACGTTCACGCAGGCGGCGGGGTCGCTGGAGAATTCTTATACGCAGTTGCAGACCGAGGTTGGGCGGCTGCATCAAGAGTTGCAGCGCGCCAACGTGCAGCTGGAGCGGAGTCTGGAGGAGAACGCGCGAGTGCGGGGATATTTATCGCGGGTGCTGGAGAGTTTGCCGTGCGGCGTGGTGGTGGCGGGCAGCGATGGACGCACGCAGATTATTAATCCGGAGGCGCGGCGGCTGTTGCAGGTGCCGGCGCAGTGGACGCCAGAAGAATCGGCGGGATTGCCGGGGAATTTTGAGAAGCTGATCGCTGAAGTGCCCAAGAGCAGTTTTTTTTGCGAGCAAGAAGCGCCGTTGCCGGGGACGGCGGGCAATCGTTTTATCGGCATATCGCGGGCCAGCGTTAGCGACGGGCCGCAAGGCGCGGGCGACACCATCTGGATTGTCAGGGATATTACGGAGCAGAAGCGGCTGGCGAGTGAGAGGGAAGCGGCGCGGCGTTCGCGGGCACTGGCGGAAGTAGCGACGGTATTGGCACATGAGATTCGCAATCCGTTGGGGAGCATGGAGCTTTTTGCCGGATTGCTGGCGGATGCCACGGCGCATTTGCCGGAGACGCGGCAGTGGGTAACGCATTTGCAGGCGGGGCTGCGGGCGCTATCGGCGACTGTGAACAACGTGCTGCATTTCCACGGGCAGCCGGAAGCGCAGATGTTGCCCCTGGAACTGGACCGCGTGGTCAGCGAGACGATGGATTTTCTGCTGCCGCTGGCGCGGCAGCGCGGGCAGCAGATTGTGGTCAATAACGGGATTGGGGCGATTTCCATGAACGCGGATGTAAACCGGCTAAAGCAAGTATTTTTCAATCTGGCGTTGAATGCATTTCGAGCCATGCCGCCCGGCGGAAAACTGAACGTACATCTGCGGTGGGCGCCGCAATTTCCCGGAGGCTTGATGCAAATTGATTTTCAGGACGATGGACGAGGGATTGCGCCGGAGTTACTGGAGAAGATATTTGAGCCGGGATTTACGACGACGCCGGGAAGTCCGGGACTGGGGTTGGCGGTCTGCAAGAAGGTCATCGAACAACACGGGGGAGAAATGCGCGTGAACAGTAAACCACAGCATGGCACGACAGTGTCGCTGTTTTTGCCGGTGAGCGGTGCAGAGGCATGAACGAAGTATTGATTGTCGACGACGAAGCGGCCATGCGCGTGGCGCTGGAGGCGAATTTCCGGCGGCGCGGCTGGCAAGTACAGACTGCAGAGGATGTCCGGGATGCGCTGGCAAAATTCCGTGCCGCGCCGTCCATGGTGGTGGTCACGGATATGCGCATGCCGGATGGCGACGGCTTGCGGGTGATGCAGGGTGTGCGAATGCTGCTGCCGGAGACACCAGTGATTTTACTGACGGCGTACGGCAGTGTGCCGGACGCGGTGCTGGCGATTCGAGAAGGGGCTTGCGATTACCTGCAGAAGCCGGTGTCGTTCGAGCAGCTGGAGGCCATGGCGCAACGCTGCCTGACGCGGCGCACGGAGCGCGAAGCGGAGCATCAGGACGGGAAGTGCGCGGGAGTTTCGGCGGCGTTTCGCGGGGTGATTGAACGGGCGCGGCGCGTGGCGCAGACGGAAGCGGACGTTTTGATGGAAGCGGAGAGCGGGACGGGCAAGGAGTTGCTGGCGCGGCTGATCCATCGCGCGAGCGCGCGGAGCGGGGGACCGTTCGTGGCGGTGAATTGCTCGGCGTTTCCGGAGAATTTACTGGAGAGCGAACTTTTTGGGCATGTACGCGGTGCGTTCACCGGAGCGCATGCCAGCAAAGCGGGAAAGTTCGAACTGGCGGATGGCGGCACGCTGCTGCTCGATGAAGTGGGAGACATGCCGCTGAGTCTGCAGCCGAAATTGCTGCGTGTTTTGCAGGAGCGAGAGATCGACCGTTTGGGGGACACGCGGCCGCTGCCCGTGAATGTGCGGGTGATCGCCACGACGAATCGTTCGCTGCGTGCGCAAGTGGCCGCGGGAGCATTTCGCGCGGATTTGTACTACCGGCTACACGTGATCCCGATGACGATTCCGCCCTTGCGGGAAAGGCGCGAAGATATTTTGCCCCTCGCGGAAGTTTTTCTGCGTAAGCACGAACCGACGGCACAGCGGGGGATGTTCGCGATTTCGCAGGCGCTGGCTGAGCAACTGCAAACGCACAACTGGCCGGGGAACGTGCGGGAACTGGAAAATTTCATTCGGCGTGGCTTGGCGCTGGCGAGCGGGACGGTGTTGCAGCCGTTGCCGATGGAAGCGGATGGCGAAGGGCCGCGGGAATCCAGTGCCACGGTCAAATCGGGAGAGACGCTGCTGGTGCTGGAGCGACGGCTGCTGGAAACCACGCTGGAAGCCACAGGCGGGAATCGCACGCGGGCCGCGGAACTGATGGGCGTGAGTTTGCGGACTGTGCGCAACAAGATTCGCGAGTTTGGCTTGCCGGCGAGGAGGGCGCTATGAGTTGGCTGAACACCCCGCAGCTGATGTTGCTGGAGAAAGCGCTGGATGTGAATTCCATGCGGCAGACGCTGGTGACCACGAATTTGGCCAATGTGGATACGCCGGGATATCACGCGCGGGATGTGGACTTCCACGGGGAAATGCTGCGCGCGGCAATGGGCGGGGATGCGAGCGAGACCAGCCCGTTTGTTTTGCCCGTGCAGGGGCTGACTTCCCGCGCGGATGGCAACAACGTCAGCGTGGACCGCGAATCGCTGCTGCTGGCCGAGGTGCAGTTGCAATACAAGGCGGCAACCTCGATTCTGCGCGCGGAAGTGGCGCAGCTGGTTACCGCCATCAAGGAAGGACAAACATGAATCTATTTCGCGTGCTGGAAATTAGTGGGTCGGCGCTCTTGGCGGAACGCATGCGAGCGGAGATCAACTCCGCAAATCTGGCCAACGCGGAAACCACGCGGACGGATGGCGGCGGGCCGTACCAGAAAGTGAACGTAGTTTTCGGCGCGCGACCGGCGCATGCTTCGGGATTCGGGATGATGCTGGCATCGTTCGCAGACCTGCATGCCGAGGACGTCAAGGTGGTCAGCCTGGTGAGGGATGCGACGCCGGCGGTACGGAGGTTCGAACCGGGACATCCGGACGCGGATGGGCAGGGATACGTGGCTTATCCAGCGATCGATCCCGCCGAAGAGATGCTCAACATGATGGGTGCGGCGCGGGCGTACGAGATTAACGCTTCGGCGATTGCCAGCACCAAGAACATGATTCAGACAGCGATCACGATTCTCGGCTAGCCGCAGAGGCGGAGCTGCGGAGATTGATATTGCGCGAGCCAAATGCCGCTAGAAAACCAGGGTTCCAGCAAGAATCTGTAGGAGAGACGATGTGAACAACGCAATACCAGGATTTTCGCCCATACCGTCGTCGCTCAACCCTGGAAGCAGCGCCGCGCCTTCCTCCCCTGGAGCCGGGGCGAACGATTTCATGAGCACGTTGCAGAATGCCATGGAACAGGTCGGCGACCTGCAGTCGGAAGCGGACAGCAAGGTGGCGCAATTGCTGACGGGCAACGGACAGGACGTGCACTCCACCATGATTGCGGTGCAGAAAGCCAACCTTGCGTTTGAAATGATGGTGCAAGTGCGCAACAAGATTCTGGCCGCGTACCAACAGGTTTCCAATCTTCCGCTGTAGAGAACCGGCACACTAGGCCGCGCTAAAACCGGCGCGCCGCCGCACAACTCATGGAAAAGATCCTGGAAAAAATACGGGCGTTTTTCAAGGGGCTGACGCCGGGGCAACGGGTGACGCTGGGGGGAAGCGTGGCGCTGGTCGTCGGCACGGTGTGGCTGTTCGCACATTTCCTGGATGCGGCGGAATTCAAGGTGCTGTCTTCGGGTATGGCGCCGGCGGATGCGCATGAACTGGCACATCGCCTGGTGGGGCAGAACATCGATTACCGCCTGTCACCGGATGGAACGTCGGTACTGGTGCGTGGCGATCAACTGGACCGCGCGCGCGTGGAGACGGCCTCCAACGGCCCGCTGGCCAGCGGAAGACTGGGCTTTGAACTTTTCGATAAACCGAACTGGTCGGGCAGCGATTTTTCCGAGAAGGTAAATTATCAGCGCGCGCTAGAGGCGGAATTGGAGCGCACCATCCAGACGATGAACGGAGTGGACGCCGTGCGGGTGCACCTGGTGTTGCCGCGAGAATCGCTCTTCAGCGAGCGGGAACGCCCTGCGAAAGCAGCGGTGGTGTTGAAGCTGCGTGGGATGCGATTGACGGACGCGATCTCCTCGGCGGTGGTGAATCTGGTGGCCAGTTCCTGGGACGACCTTGCGCCACAAAACGTGACGGTGGTGACCACCGACGGGCAGATACCCGCGACTAGGTACGGACACAAAGCGGCAAGCGGCCTGGGCGGGGACCAGGAACTGGAGACCACGCTGGCGGAGCGCGTAGTGCAGACGCTGGGTCCGATCGTTGGGAACGAGCACGTCAAGTCCAGCATCACGATTGACTACGAGCAAAACTCCGGAGAAAGCACGCAGGAGATTTACGATCCGGCGAACAGCGCGGTACTGACCTCGCAGACTTCCCAGGAGACTACCGGCGACCTGATGCCCGCGGGGATTCCGGGAACGCCCAGCAACACGCCGGCTGCCACGGCGTCCGCGCCCGCGGCAGGGGGAGCCGCGACCCAGACCAGCACCACGAGCACGCAAGGAATACACACGGACACCAAGACGTTTGCGGTCAGCAAGACGACGCATCGCGTGCTGGAGCCCGCGGGAAGAATCCACCGGATCGC
>DATFYV010000033.1:0-3680 GCA_035314845.1 Candidatus Acidiferrum sp. | reverse complement strand
AGCGCGTGGTGATGCCGCCCATGTCCATGGCGTCGGTGACGACCAATCCTTCAAAGCGCAGTTCGTTGCGCAATATGCCGGTTAGAATATTTTGTGAAAGCGTCGCGGGCGTGTTGGCGTCGGGCTCCAGCGCTGGGACGGAAAGATGACCGGTCATTACGCTGCTGGCCCCGGCGGCGATGGCCGCGCGGAAGGGAACCAGTTCCAATTTTTCGAGGCGCTCGCGGTCCGCGCGAATCACCGGAAGATCGATGTGCGAATCGGCGGCTGTGTCGCCGTGGCCGGGGAAATGTTTCGCGGTGGCCAGGCCGCCATTTTCTTCCACGCCGCGGACGAAGGCGCTGACGAATTGCGCAACGCGATCGGGATCCTCGCCAAAGGAGCGGGTGTTGATGATGGGGTTGCCGGGATTGTTGTTCACGTCGGCATCCGGAGCGTAGATCCACTGGATGCCGACGGCGCGGGCCTCCAGCGCGGTAATTTTGCCCATGGTGTAGGCATCCTGTGGATCGCCCGCAGCGGCCAGCGCCATCGCCGTGGGAAACGAAGTGCCTTCGTTGAGGCGCATTCCCGTGCCGCGTTCAAAGTCCGCGCCGATCAGCAGCGGCAGCTTGGATTTGGCCTGCAACTGGTTGGTGAGTATCGCGGTGGGATAGACCTGGCTCTTTATGATGCCGAGTGGCGAGCCTTGCGTGATGTTGATGAAGCCGCCGACGTGCAGGTCTTCCACATCGTGCATCATGTTGCGGTAGGCTGCGGCATCGCGCGGGGTGAAGCTGCCGTGATAGGTGGTGAACAGCAGTTGGCCGATTTTTTCGTCCACGGACATCTCGCGGAGCGTAGATTCCGCCCATTTTTGCGCCGCGGCCATTTGTGCGGCGTGCTGCGCGGCGGCAGAGTCCGATGCGGCGTGTGATTTGGCGTGCGGCGGAGTTGTCGCGGACGGTTTCTGTGGCGCGGCGTTGCTTGGATTTTGGCTGTGCACGGTGTTGGCTATCATCAGGACGATCGAGAAGGGAATCAACAGCAGAAAGCGCTTGCGGCGTGCCTTCATCGCATGCCGATCTTCCAACGAATCTCGCGATCCCAGATTTGTATATAGCACGGGCACTTAGAGCTCACAATGACGCTTGGCGAGAGGCGTTCCAGAATATCATTGAGCGGCGTGAGGCGATGAGGATGATGGGTGGTTCGGGAGTTGGTAACCGGGACGGGGTGGCGCGCGGCGTTTGGCTGCGCACGTTATTTTGTGGTGGCATAGCGCTGGCCTGTGTTGTTGGGGCTCGTGCGACAACGAAGCACGCGCGCAAACAGCCACACGGCGCGCTAGTGCAGACCGGTCTGGACATGCTGGAGGCACAAAAGTTCGCGCCCTTGCGCGGCAAGCATATTGGATTGATCACCAATCACACCGGATTGGACGCACAGGGGCGGAGCACCGTGGAGGTGCTATCGCATGCGGCAGGCGTGAAGCTGGTAGCTTTGTTCAGTCCCGAGCATGGTTTTTCCGGGCGCAACGACGAAAAACTGCCATCCTCCACCGATGCCACGACGGGCTTGCCGATCTTTAGTTTGTATGGCGACACGCTGCGGCCTACCGACGAGATGTTGGCGGGCGTCGATACGCTGGTCTTCGATGTGCAAGACGCGGGCGTGCGTTTTTACACCTACATCACGACCATGGCGTACTGCATGGAGGAGGCCGCGAAACGGCACATCGCATTTTTTGTTTTGGACCGCCCCAATCCGCTGGGCGGAGAGGTTGTGGAAGGACCGATGCTGGACGCGGATAAGACCAGCTTCGTCGGCTATTTCCCGCTGCCGGTGCGTTACGGTCTGACCATCGGAGAACTGGCGCAGTTCCTAAATTCGGAAAATCAGATTGGCGTCGAGTTGCACGTCATCGCCATGAAAAACTGGCACCGCAACTATTTCTTCGATAGCACGGGGATTCGATGGGTACCGCCCTCGCCGAATTTACGCACCACCAAGGGCGCTATTCTGTATCCGGGACTGGAGATTCTGCAGAACGCCAACGTTTCTGTAGGCCGCGGCACGGAAACGCCCTTTGAAGAGTTCGGTGCGCCGTGGATCAAAGGCGACGACGTGGCGGCGGCGTTGAACGCGCGCAATCTGCCCGGAGTGCGATTTGTGCCCCAACCGTTCGTCACCGTTTCCGGTCTATATGCCGGACAGCGCTGCGGAGGCGTGGCGGTGCGCATCACCGATCGGGCTGCGGTTCGCGCAATGCTGGTGGGGCTGGAAGTTGCGGCGGTACTGAAACGTCTGTACCCGGAACAATTTGACGTAAGCAAACTGCTTTTGCTCCTTGGCAGCGACCAAGCGGTCAGCGCGTTGCAAAATGGCACGCCTCCTGCAGAGATTATCGCTTCGTGGAGCGCCGCGTTGGCCGATTTCGACGCGAGCCGCCGCAAGTATTTTGTATATAAGTGAATCCTTGCCGAAGCGACCTCGGCTGGCTCGGAACCCGCCAAAAATGCGACCTTTTGTGATACAGTCGGGCGCATGAGGATCGTGTCACTCCTACCTTCGGCGACGGAAGTACTCTTCGCGCTGGGACTTGAGCGCGACATCGTTGGCGTTAGTCACGAGTGCGATTTTCCCGCACAAGCGCGCAGCAAGCGCATCGTGATTCGCTCGCGTGTTCCGCAAGACGCCAAGCCCTACGAGATTGACAAGTTTGTGCGCGAACAAGCGGCCCAAGGACACAGTTTGTACGCTGTGGATGCCGAGGCTCTGGAAGAGCTGGCCCCGGACTTGATCGTTACGCAGGATTTGTGTCACGTGTGCGCCGCTTCTCCAGAAGATTTGGCCGCCGCGCTTGCGCGTTTTGCCAATCGCCCGGAAGTGCTGTGCCTGAATCCGCAGGACTTGGGAGATGTGTGGCGCGATATTCTGTGGATCGGCGAGGAAACTTGTCGCGGGCGCCTGGCAGAAGCACTAGTGCGCAGAATTGGCCAAGACCTCGGCGATCTGGCGTATCAGTTGCACGATATAACGCAACGCCCGCGGGTCGCCTGCCTCGAATGGCTGCAGCCGCTGTACGTTGGCGGGCATTGGGTGCCGGAAATGATTCACCGCGCCGGGGGCGAAGACGTCTTTGGAACTCCGGGCACGCCATCGTTTCGCATTTCGCTGGAAGACGTGGTGCACGCCGCTCCGGACATTTTGTTGATCGCTCCCTGCGGCTACAGTGCCGAACAAGCGCGCAACGAGTATCGCGGCCTGGCGCTACCCGCTGAGTGGGACTCCATTCCCGCAGTGCGCAACAATCAGGTTTACGCGCTGGAAGCGAACAGCTATGTAAGCCGCCCCGGTCCGCGTCTGATTACCGGCATCGCCGCGCTTACCAAACTGTTTCATCCCAACGTGGAAATAGATCTCGACACCGATCACGCCGCAGTTCCCATCGGCCCGATCAGTCAGGCCGTCAACGCCTAACTTTCCCTACAATCGATTTGCGGTGGCATCGTGGGCTGCTCCTCGTTGCCATTTTCGATAGAAGGGAATTCCCGCCGCGATGATCAGCAAACCAATGCTAGAGCGCCCGGGGCGCTGCAGCCAGATGCTAGTCGTCAGCGCAATTGCACCCAGTACGAAAATCGCGGGCACGATCGGGTAACCTGCGCAACGGTAAGGCCGCGGAGCATCGGGTTCCG
>DATFYV010000032.1:0-3660 GCA_035314845.1 Candidatus Acidiferrum sp. | reverse complement strand
CAGCGCCGGACACTCCACCGTCACCGCCAGCGTGTCATTCTCCGTCGCAAAGATCGACGCCTCGATGGGATTGGCGAAGGTTCCATACTGCGCCGTGAGCGTGCCCAAACCGCGCAAGCCTGCCCCGTTGTGCAGCACTCGACACGACAATTCCGGTCCCATCGGGAGGATTTCCGCCGAAGTGCACAATCGCCATCTGCCGCACCACGGCCACCTTTCCTTGCGGCACCGAGAACGCCAGTACTACGAGCGGCCCCGCGCCGACCGCGGGATAACCCGGAAACGGCGAAGGCGAAAACCGAAAATAATCCGCATCGGCCGGCGGGTTGAAAAAGTCAAGTCCTGGATGGATGTACGGCGCGGTATTCTGGACCGCAAACGCCTTCGCGTCCAACACCGCCTTTTGGTTCTGCGTGAACGGCATCCGGTTGAGTTGCGGGATTAATGGTTCTTGATACATGCGCCGCCCGTCCGACGCACCCAGCCTGCTACGCCCAAGCCTCATGGTTCCGCCCCCTCTTGCGGCATATAGTGCGCCACCCGCGCCAGAACTTGCCTGCCGTACTCCGCGTCCCCGCCGCCGTTGTACGCCAGCAAGGAAGTTTCCGGGTCGCCGTGTACCGCGAAACATTCCTGCAGTTTGCGGCAGCCGAGCTCGACTCCCACGTCTGGGTCACACAGTTGTGTTAAGAATTTCCCCTGAAAGCCTTTTTCGCGCGCCGTTTGGCCCATCACCTGACACAAGCCGAACGAGGTAGCCCGCGCCGCAGCTTCGGTTGGATCAAGCTTCATGTTGGCGATGTAACGCTGGAAGAATCCCGGCTCATAGCGCATGGCCCATGGATTCCAGCCGGATTCCTGTTCGATCAGGGCGCACACGAGAAATGGATCGAGGCCGTATTTGACGGCCCACTTCTTCGCCAGCGCGACGCGCGCGTCATTGGTGCTCAGATCCATTCCCATTTTTCACCGTCACCCGGTAGCCGATCTCTTCCGCCCAGCGCTTGAGGGTTTCTGAAAACTTCTCATCGGTCGTGGAAAAGATGGCGACATTGCGCTCCCCGTCCCACACGTACACCAGGAAATTAACGTCCGTCACGTTCTTAGAAACTCCCGCCCGACAGCACAATCTGCACCCGCAGGCTAGTGTTGCCCAGGTTGCGCAGCACGCAACTCAGCGTATCCCCAGCAGGCAAATAGACCGGACTCTTGAACATGCGCGGATTTTCGCCTGTGCCAACCGCTTCGACATTGGTCACGTCTTTGTTGTGCCACTGCCAGGTCGATCCCGCGTGCGTCTGCTGGAAATTGATCAGGTAGGTTGGCGTCACGTTGACGCCCACCAACCGCCCAGCCGCAGGCACGACGCCAGAGGACGGCGGAACATCGGCCGCGCCCGTGATCGACAGCGCCAAAAAATCATTGGGAACAGTGATCGGGAAGAATTGCGTATCGAGCGGCGCGATTGTGTTGGCCGGCAACGCGAAACCGAAATCGAACACGAAGAGTTGGGCCTGCAGGCCGTGCAGCGGCAACTCCCGATCATCGGGCAGGAATTGGGAATTGAAATCGGTATATTGCGGGAAAAGGTAGGGGCTTACGCCGTAAAGCCTTCGGCGATCGCCAGAGCGCGAAAAAATAAGCTGGTTGCCACGCATGCCTCTCCCCACAACGACCTATGCCGATAGTTCCACGCCGGCAAATTGCACACGAATCGTGTTCGACACCGCAAACGCCACGGTCGCCGTCGCTGCGGTGTAGTTCGTTGCCAGCGTCAGGCTGTTTTGCGACGTCACCGCCGAGATCACATACAGCACGCCGCCCAAGGAAATAGTTGCGCCATTCCATAGCGGCGTTCCAGGAAACGGAGGACCGAAGGCCGCGGAAGTATTGAAGCCGGTGCCGCCCGTGGTCCAGGTCACCGTGGGCGAGCCATTGACCACGCCGCAGGTTCCGACCAGGCCGCCCAGGTCGGTAAAGTCTGCCGTGATCTGGACATTCTTTTCAAAAACGTAGGGAGTCGGCATGGGAAACGGCCGCTCCGCAGTCCCGAACAAACCATGCGAGTGCACCTGCAATTGCTGCGGCACGAACGAGCGGCCCGAACCGGACCCGGCATCTTTGATCTGGACTTGAAATGGAAAGGTGGATTGCGCCATGCGAAACATCCACCGGAAGGGCTTTCCGGTCACTTGACAGGTCACGCCCACCATCGTCGGACCAGCAGCAGCCGCGCCCACAAAATATTGCGGAAACGTCGGATTCACGGCCGCGGGAGCGTTCAGTGTGAACGGACCCATTTCGTAAGTAAAATCCCGGCCCGGGTCGAACTGTTGGCCCGTGCCTTCACACATCCCGCAAGGGGTTGAGTTCTGCAACCAGGGATCGCGGCCGGAGCCGTGACAAGTTGTGCAGGCTGGCTTTGCCATTCCGCGAAGCGTCCTCTCGGGGAAAAAGTTGGAGGTAAGGGCTGCCGGACTCTTTCCCGAAGTCCGGCAGCCGTGCGCCCCTTGCTGCTACTAGCCGACGACGATCTTCTGTTTCTCGCCGTCCAAAACGCAGACGATGCTGGTGCCGACGCCAATCGGGTTGACGCCCGAGGCTGCGACCATGTTGAACGCGGTTTGTGGCGTCCAGAGCAGCGTGAAATTCAGCGCGGATTCAAGGGTATACGGATACTTGAATTCGTAAGTGGCCGTCTGTACCGGGAACCCGTTCGAGGTCGAAACCACCGAAGCGGTGCCCGAGGGCAACGTGCCCAGGTTGCCGACTGCCAGGGTCGCGCCGCCAAAGCCAGCCGGAAAGAAGCCCGGCAAAGCCTGATAGATCGGCGTGTTGTCCACCTTGAATTCGACAGAACAATTGGTGAGGATGTTCTGGAAATCGGCGGGCACGGTCACGTTCGAAATGTAGATGCGAATGTAGCGCATCAACAGAACTTGGCCGGATGGCAACTGCCCGCCCTGCCCCGTCAGGTTCGTCTGGGCAAGAGTTTTCCCGCCCGAGCCTTGCGGCGTTGCGAACATATTTGTGACTGGAAACGCGGCCGCAGCCGCAACCGAGAATGAATCCCAGTACCAACCGTCACGATAGGAAGTAAGCCCGGGGGCCACTTCGTTGCGCTTGCGCCGCGGGCCGAAGCCGCGCTCCGAGCGCTGCTCACCGCCGCGGTGCCGGTTTACCAAGCGTGAAACTTCTTCATTGGTGGCATCGCGAAATTTCAGATCGCTCGCCCGCACGCCCATCAAAGTTTGCATGACCATTCACTCCGCAACTACGAGGATTCGGAAAAACTTCCCGGCGTCGCATTTCGCCGCGCCGGTCACAGCAACAAATTCGTTTACAACTATCCGCGCGAGCGCTGATTGCGTCCCGCGGGAGCCGGGTTCGGTAGTGCGTTGAAGCCGGAGGGCATCGGGATAACTCCCGGACGATACTCGCCGAGAATCCCCGCCATGTCGGGATCGCCCAGGCCGCTCATAGCCCCGGTGCCAGTGCCGCTCACGTATTGCTGCCACAGAGCCAAAGCAATCGCCCCGCCCGTACCAGCGATAACGCCAATCGCCGCTTCTTTGCCGACAAACTTTTTGGTCGCATAGGCGATGACTCCGCCCGCGATAGCGGTTGCACCCAAGCCCATCCAGCCGGTGTTGTTCCCTT
>DATFYV010000031.1:0-5681 GCA_035314845.1 Candidatus Acidiferrum sp. | reverse complement strand
CTTGACATTTTCCTCTTGACAACAGTCGTTACAACGACTAATGTAAACGTCGTGAGCACCCGCACCCAAGATTCCTGCCACACCGTGCCCCTCGAAGACCACGTCTTCGTGGCGCTGATGAAGGCCGCGGATAGCCTGGCGCAGCAGGCCGAACAGTTGTTGAAAGCCGCAGGACTGTCCGGCACGCAATACAACGTCCTGCGCATCCTGCGCGGCGCCGAGCCGCGAGGCCTAGCCTGCGGCGAAATCGCCGAACGCATGATTTCCCGCGACCCGGACATCACCCGCTTGCTGGACCGCATGGAAAAGCGCGGATTGATCACTCGCCAACGCCAGACCGACGACCGTCGCGTGGTTAAAACGCGTATCACCGCAGCGGGACTAGCGGCCCTGAAAACGCTTGACGTTCCGGTGCACGAAATGCACAAAAAGCAGTTCCAGCATATGTCCGCCACGCGGCTGAAAACGCTTTCCAATTTGTTGCGCGAATTGCAGGGGGGACTCTCGTAGCTCGCGCCGGGCGCAGCACAATGTTTTTAATTCAATTCCAATCTGAAGGAGACAACACCATGGGCCAACTTTCCCGTCGCATCTTTTGCAGCACCCTAGTTCGCAGCACGATAGTCGCCACACTTCTCTCGCTTCCCGCGCTTCCCGTTCACGCCGCCACCACCACGTGGCAAATCGATCCCGCGCACACCGCCGCGCAATTTGCCGTAAAGCATCTGCTCATCTCCACCGTGCGCGGGGAATTCAAGGGCGTTACCGGCGCTGTCGTCTGGGACGATCAAGACATCTCCAAATCCACCATCAATGTCACCATCGACGCCACCACTGTCGATACTGGCACCGCCATGCGCGACGCGGACCTCAAGAGCCCCAACTATTTCGACGTCGTCAAGTACCCCACCATCACCTTTAAATCCACCAAGGTCGAGCAAGCCGGCGCCGGCAAGCTGAAAGTCACCGGCGACCTCACCATTCACGGTGTCTCCAAATCCGTGGTCCTCGATGTCGACGGCCCATCCGCGGCCATCAAAGATCCTTGGGGCAACACGCGCGTCGGTATCGGCGCCACCACCAAAGTCAATCGCCAGGATTTTGGCGTTTCCGGCGGCGCGGGTGCGGTGGGCGACGACATCACCATCACCATCGATATGGAAATGACCAAACAGAAGTAACCGCCAGCTGCAACGCGTCATCTTTAGCTCTGCGAAAGGATTTCCATCATGCAAAAGCCGGCACCGTCCGACCATCCGATTCACGAGCTAATCACCCATCGCTGGAGTCCGCGGGCCTTCGACGCCAAGCCCATACCCGCGGACGTCTTGCGCAGCCTCTTTGAAGCCGCGCGCTGGGCGCCATCCAGCAGCAACGAGCAGCCCTGGGCCTATATCGTCGCCACTCATGACAACGCCGAGGAGTTCGCCAAAATGACCAGCGTGCTCGTCGAATTCAACGCCAACTGGGCCAAGCACGCCGCGGTTCTCGCTCTGGCTGTCTCGGAGCTGTGCTTCGCCAAAACCGGTGCGCCCAATCGCAACGCGCAGTACGATACCGGCGCCGCCACCGCACTGCTTTCCCTTGAGGCAACCGCACACGGCCTGTTCGTGCACCAGATGGCTGGATTCGATCCAGAGAAAGCGCGCCAGGTCTTCGCCATTCCTACGGGCTGGGAACCCATCGCCGCCATCGCCATCGGCTATCCCGGCCAGCCAGAGACCCTGCCACAGCTGTACAAAGACCGTGAACTCGCGCCGCGCGTGCGCAAGCCGCTCCAGGAATTTGTCATGACCGGCCAGTGGGGCCATACTGCTTCTTTCCTTTCGTGATGCTTGCCGTCTCGTTGAGAGACAATTCTTCGCCGCAATCACGAAATTCTGAGGAGCTGTCTCCCGCCCATGCACCGCACCGTCGAGTTTCTTCTCCACCACGGCTACTCCGTGTTGTTAGTCTGGGTTTTTGCCGAACAGATTGGCCTGCCCGTGCCCTCGCTGCCCCTGCTGCTGGCCGCGGGCGCACTGGCGGGAACCGGGCGCATGAATATCTTCGCCTGCGTGGTAATCAGCGTCTTTGCGTCCGTCTGCGCCGATTCCGTGTGGTATCAAATGGGCCGGCTTAAGGGCATCAAAGTGCTCCAACTGCTCTGCAAAATCTCCCTGGAGCCGGACTCTTGCGTGCGCAAGACGGAAGGCCTGTTCTCCACCCAGGGCGCCCGTTCGCTCCTCGTTGCTAAATTCTTTCCCGGCTTCAGCACCGTGGCTCCGCCGCTCGCCGGGGTTTTCCACATGCACCCGGCTCGCTTCCTCTTGTACGACTCCGGCGGCTCGCTGCTGTGGGCCGGCAGTTTCCTGCTGCTGGGCTACATCTTCAGCGGCCAGCTGGACTACATTGCCGAACGCGCCGCTTCTCTCGGCAGCGGACTTCTCGTGCTCATCATCGCCGCCCTGGGCGGATACATCCTGTACAAATATATCGGCCGCAAACGCTTCCTGCGCGAGCTGCGTATCGCGCGCATCACCGTCGAAGAACTAAAAGAAAAAATGGATGGCGGCGAGGAAGTCATGGTCGTCGATTTGCGCCACCCCCTGGACTTCGACGCCGACCCCGAAACCATTCCTGGCGCCTTCCGCATCGACGCCAAGGAACTGGAAGAGAAAAACGATCGCCTGCCGCGCGACCGCGAAGTCATTCTGTATTGCACTTGCCCCAACGAAGCCACCAGCGCACGCCTGGCGCTGCTGCTGCGCAGGCAAGGCATCCGCCACATCCGCCCGCTACAAGGAGGACTGGACGCCTGGCGCGAACAAGGCTACCCCGTCGCCACCATCACTCACGGCTAAGTTTTTTCGGCGGGCCAATTTGCAAATCAACTTTCGGAGGAAGCAATGAGCATCAAAGTGAACGTAATTTTCTACAGCATGTACGGCCACATCTACAAAATGGCCGAAGCCGTGGCCGAAGGCGCAAAAAGCGTGGCCGGCACGGAAGTAAAAGTCCTGCAGGTGGCGGAAACCATCCCCGACGAGGTCCTGGAAAAATACGGCGCCAAAGCCGCCCGCGCTTCCTTTGCCACAGTCCCCACGGCGACGCTGAATGATTTGACCGAACCCCAGGCCATCATCTTCGGCACGCCCACGCGCTTCGGCAACATGGCGGGACAAATGCGCAACTTCCTCGACCAGACCGGACAGATCTGGTTCAGCGGCGGGCTCGTCGGCAAAGTTGGCAGCGTCTTCGCCTCCACTGCCACCCAACACGGCGGACAGGAGACCACCATCACCAGCTTTCACCACACACTCTTGCACCACGGCATGATCATCGTTGGCGTGCCCTACAGCGAGAAAGGTTTGCTCGATATGAGCGCCATTTCCGGCGGCACTCCCTACGGCGCAACCACCCTGGCGGGTGCCGACGGCTCGCGCCAACCCAGTGCAAACGAACTAAGCATCGCCAGGTTTCAAGGCAAACACGTAGCGGAAATCACCAGCAAGCTGTTCAGGTAAAAAAACGTGGAGCGCGGGCGCCCAACTCCCGCTTTCCTAAATGTAGCCCGACCAGCAATCAAGAGCGGCAGCCGGCCTACCGCACTCCAGTTACAACCGCGGTAAGACAATCCCGCCTTGCGACTGGTATTTGCCTTTCTTGTCCTTGTAGGAAATCTCGCAGTCGTCGTCGGACTCGAAGAAAATTACCTGGCACAGACCCTCGTTGGCATAAATCTTCGCCGGCAGGGGCGTGGTGTTGCTTATCTCCAGGGTCACAAAGCCCTCCCACTCCGGCTCAAAGGGCGTCACATTCACGATAATTCCGCAGCGCGCGTAGGTGGATTTGCCCACGCAAATGGTCAGTACATTCCGCGGTATCCGGAAATATTCCACGGAGCGCGCCAGCGCAAAGGAATTCGGCGGGATGATGCAAACGTCGCCCTGAAAGGCTACTAGCGACCGGGCATCGAATTTCTTGGGATCCACGATGGTGGAATTCACGTTGGTAAAAATCTGAAACTCATCGGCCACGCGGATGTCGTAGCCGTAGGACGAAACTCCGTAACTGATCACCCCTTCGCGCACCTGGCGGTCCGTGAAGGGCTCAATCATTTTGTGTTCTAGTGACATTTTGCGGATCCAGCGGTCCGGCCTGACAGACATCCATTCCTCCAAAATGTGGCGCGCGGAAAAAAGCGCATACCACGGTGAATTATTTCTGTGTAGCGCGGGTCTTTAGACCTGCATCCTCGCGAAGCCACAGTCAGATAAATTGACTGCAAAAAAGAAACTCAGTGTAGTGTACGCCTCTAGTCCTTGACAACCCGCGACGCACACTCTAGCATCTGCCCACGGATTAGCTGGAGGCCTGTGTGATTAAGTTGGACATCGTCAACGCCGTGGTGACCACCACGAACATCAGCCGCACCAAAGCGGAGCAAGCGGTGGAAACGGTCTTTGAGTCCCTCAAGGCCGCGCTGGGCCGCGGCCAGCGCATCGAGCTCCGCCGCTTCGGCGTGTTCAGCGTGAAGCCCCGCAAGACCGGCATCGGCCGCAACCCGCGCACCGGCGAAGAAGTCAGCATCCCTCCCGGCAAAGCGGTGCGCTTCAAGCCCGGCAAGGAACTGCAAGGCATCGAGGAAGCAAAATCCTGATCCCGCAGTTGTGGCGGCCGCTACAAGAAACAATCCCCGCACCTGCACTAGCGCCGCAGCAATTTTCTATGCTGTACTAAAGCGTGCCGAACTTCCGTCACCTGCCCAGGCCCTGAGTGAACACCCAGTCGACATCCACGACCGTGCCGCAGTCTAGCTATGCGCAAACCGCATGGATTCCAGTGCGGGCGGTCTATGACCAGCCCTTCCCGCGCCCGTCGCTCAAAAGCCTCTTGCTCGCCATCTTGCTTTTCCTGCTCACGTTGGGCACCGCGCTGGCGGCGGGCACGCAATTTGCCATTACATTTAGACACAATCAGCCCGGCTCGTTCCCTGAGCTTTTCAACGCTTACACGCTGTTCTACAAGAATCCCACGGCGTTGCTCGCTGGTCTGCCCTTCGCGGCCACGCTGCTGACCATTCTACTGGCCCACGAACTCGGCCATTTTTTCGCCTGCCGCCGCCACTACATTCATTCCAGTTACCCGTTCTTCATTCCGTTCCCATCGCTGATCGGGACCTTCGGTGCGTTTATTCTGATGCGTTCGCCCATTCGCACCAACCGTTCGCTCTTCGATGTAGGCGCCAGCGGCCCGCTCGTTGGTTTTATCTTCGCTGTTCCCGCGCTGTTCTACGGCGTCGCGCACGCCAAGCTCCTGGTTCTTCCAGAAGCGCAGGCGCCCATGACCTTTGGCAATCCGTTGCTGCTGCATCTTATCGCCGCGCTAATCTACCCCGGTGTTCCGGTGAAAAATATTCTCATCGATCCCATCGGGCGCGCCGCGTGGGTCGGGCTCTTCGCCACCTCGTTGAACCTGCTTCCCGCGGGGCAGCTCGATGGCGGCCACATTCTGCGCTCCATCAGCCCGCACGCCCATAAAGTTGTTTCCTGGCTGCTGCCCCTGGCGTTAGTCCTTCTCGGATATTTTGGCCAATCGCTGCTCTGGTACGTTTGGGCCGCGCTGCTGCTAGGCATCCGCTTCCTGAAGATCGCGCCCATCTACGACCTGACGCAACTCGATCCTCCGCGCCGCTTCGG
>DATFYV010000030.1:0-8483 GCA_035314845.1 Candidatus Acidiferrum sp. | reverse complement strand
AGGCCCAAGGCGGTGACGCGGTCGAGCATGGCGTCGATGGAGAGATCGGCGTAAACGGGATCGAAAACGCCGATGGGAATTTTTCGCAGCTTTCCATCGGGGGCACTCGCGCTCCGCTCCGCGGTTGCCATTTCGCCAAGGACGCCGGTAACCGGCCAGTTGGGAGTGCCCGAGGGATTCTCAACCGCGGCAAGCGCCTTTACGGGAACGGCGGCAGCGAGCAAGCCTCCCCCGCTAGCGGCGAGAAACATTCTGCGATCCATGGAATTTCCGGAGTCCCTTTTTTTCACGAGAATTCCCTCGACAAAGAGCGGTTTGTAATTGAATCGGCGGTTCGCGGCATTATACGCCCGTCGTAGCGCAGCACAAGCAGCTAAATCGTTCTTTTAGTGGCGTTTCGCAAGGTGGGCAGCGGGCGCGGCCACAACAGCACGAAAAGTTAGCGATGCTTAAGTTCCGGCAACGCAGGAATCGATTCCGCCGCGGTGATGGCGGTCTCCGGAAGAGGCTTCTTGTGCAGCAAAGCGTCGGCGAGCATTTCGATGGCTTGCCCAGCGTTGGGAGGAATGAAAATAGTGGCGGCGAGCTGGCCGCTCTGGACCCAGGCCTGGCCAGTCTTGGGCAGACCATCGCAGCCGAGAAACGGGAGTCTGAGCCAGCGCTCGCGGTCCGAAGCGGGCAGCTCCTGAAAAGCTTTGCGTGCGCCCATGGCCATGGAATCGTCTTGCGCGGCGACGAGGTCGATGGCAGCGCGCTGCGAAGTGCTCAATTTCAGCCAGGACCGTACCGCTTTTTGCGAGCTTTCTTCGGTCCACTGGCCTTTCAGCAGGGTGACCTGGACATTGGGGGGCTTGGTTTGCTGCATTCCAGCGGTGCGGTCCTTGGCAGCAGAGTTTTCCGTAGGTCCTTGAATGTACAGCACCGCGCCACCTTGGGGGAGCAAAGCGGCGAATTGCCGGCCCTGAATGCGCCCGATTTCCACGTGATCGGAGGTAAGAGAAAAAATAGGGACGCTCGAAGTTTTGCGCAGTTCCGCGACGTACGTAGCTTCGCGATTGAGAATCACCCAAGCGATACCGGCGCTGGCCGCTGCGCGAGCCACCTGCGGAAGAGCGGTGCCGCCAACGGGTTCAAAGATTACGGCATGGGGGCGAAGAGCGGCCGCGGCTTGCACGGCTTTGAGAATTTGCGTGCTTTGGTTGATGGCGTCGTTGTCGGCGTACACGATTTGCAGTTCGACGTTAAGTTTGCGCGCCGCGATTTCAGCAGATTCCGCCTGCTCGATTTGGTAGTCGTTGTCGCTGGTGGTCAGCGAAACCAGAAAGCGGAGTTTGCTCATTTAGCGCGGGTCGAACGCTCCAGAGTGACGAACTGTGGCCGAAAGGTGGCTATGCACAGAGTTTAGCGTATGCCTGGGCGCCGGTCACAATAAAAATTTGGCTCCGGTGCTGCGGTTTTGCAATGTGCAAAAGTCCGGGCCGGAGAACCGCGCGGAAGGTAGCATGAATAGGACTCGCCGGTGGCGCGGTGCGGCAGTTGCAATTCTCCTACTTGCAGCATTCGCGTCCCGTTCCACAGATTGATGGATTATTTACCTCAACTTCTGCTGAAATGGGATTGCCGCTCGAGCAGCCGCGAGGCGCAGAGCAGCCAGTCCGCAGCCCGGGAACCCCGATGGTCCATCCATCCCTAGAAAAGCACAGCAGCGCTAGTGGCGACTTCGCGCGAGGCAAAAACAGCCCGGCACGCACCGTGTGCATTGCGGGTTCGGGAGCGACCCGCGGTTCACGCATCGTGGCATCCGAAGACGTGGACCGGGCCTTTGGCATGCCGCCGGGAAAATTGCGGCGGCGGGCGGGCATCGAGTCGCTGGCGTATGCCGCCGAGGGCGAAAGCGAACTGTCTCTGGGCACCTGCGCGGCGCGTGAGGCGTTGCAGTCCGCCGGGACCGACGCGCGCGAAGTGGACTGGATCGTGGCCACCAGCGAGACGCACCATAACTATCCATCAATGGCGGCGCAGCTGCACGCGAAGCTTTCGGTGACAGAGAACTGCGCGGCCCTGGACGTGGGCGGCGGCTGCCTGGGCCTCTTGAATGCGTTTGTGGTGGCGCAAGCGCTCGTCGCTGGAGGGCAAGCGCAGGCCGTCGCGGTGGTAAGCGCGGACGTACACAGCCGCACGCTGCTTCCGGGACGCGTGGCCGGCGAATTCGGAGGGTTGTTTGGCGATGGCGCTAGCGCGTTTCTGCTGCGCGCGGCGCGCCCCGGGGAAGCGAGCTTTGCGCTGGGAGAGTTTGTCTTCGGTTGTGCCGCACAATACGCCGGCGCAGTGTGCGTGAGCGACGACAAAGAGGGCGGCCTGACGCTGCAATTTGACGGCGACGCGCTTTCCCGCGCCGCGATCAGTCGCATAGAAAAGGTCATCAGCGCGGTGGAACTGCGCAGCGGCATTGCCCGCAGTGCGGCGGGAGCGTTCGCCACGCATCAGCCGAATCCCCGGTTGATGGCGTTGGTAGCCAAACAATGCGGGTTGCCGGCGTCGCGGTTCCCGGAGGTGGCGCGGCTCTCGGGAAATCTGGGTTCGTCGACCTGCGGCACGGCGTTGCACTTAGCGCTGCAGGCGGCGGCCAACGAAGGGTCGGCAAAACCGATCTTCTTGGCATCGCTGGGACCCGGATTATTGTTCGGCGGTGGCTGGGTGGAACAACTCGCGGGGCGAGAAAGCACGCGCGACTTGTAACCTTTTGTAACCAAGGCCCGCCAGAGAGCCGCAATGGCTTCCTGACATTCCCCGTAAATAAATATAAATAAACGCTTTAGCGGCATAGCGAGGCTGGCTTGCGGCGTGCATCTCTGGTGCACAGAACTTGAGCGCCGTGTTGCGCTCCCAGGGAGTGACGAATGTCAGCACCATCGTACCGCAGACAAAAGGGCAGTTCCATCGTGGAACTGGTGACGGTAGCGGCCATCATGCTGACGCTGTCGGCAATGGCGATTATTAACGGAACGCGGCCTTCACAAGGGGCCACCGCAAATGCCGCCGCCGACGTTGTCGTCGACGCGCTGCACCAGGCGCGGCAATTGGCGATCGCCAAGCGGCGCAACGTGGTGGTCACCTTCACGGGCACGAATACCGTAGGGATGGCGGTGCAGCCATTGCCCACCGACCCGATACCCACGGCGCTGCAAAGCGTGCAGCTGAATAGCGGGGCCAAAGGGGGCTTGCAGTTCTATCTGACACCAGGCCTTCCGAACACACCCATGGGGCCGCTGGGTTTTGGGAACGCCAGCGCTATCGACCTGGAACCCGTCAACGGCGGAGCCGTGGGCAGCGCCATCATGTTCACCAGCACGGGGAGTTTAGTGGGCGCGGCCGGTGCGGCGGCGGCGAACTACTACGCCGTGGGCAACAATAATCCGATTAACGCCACGATCTACATCGGCCTCCCGGGGACGGCCACCATGTCACGAGCAATTACCGTGGTGGGCGCCACCGGTCGCGTGCGCGCGTACTACTGGACCGGAAATTCCTGGCAGCAATAAGAGAGAAAATCGATGAAAACGCAAACTAAAATGATACGGCGACAGTCCGGTTTCACGCTGCTGGAAGCCATGATTTCGATCGTTGTGCTGTCCGTGGGTGTGCTGTCTCTGGCCGCGGTGTATGGGCAAGGGATCTTTTATGCGGCGGAGGCACAGTACGACTATATCGCGGAGAAGAAGGCCGAGCAAGCAGTCGAGGCCATGTTCACGGCTCGCGATATTAAGTCCCTGACGTGGTCCAACATTCAGAACGTAAGCGCGGGCGGAGTGTTCCTGGATGGCCCGCAGCCGATGCTGGTACCGGGACCGGACGGACTCGTCGGCACCCTTTCGGACGCGGGTGCCGCGAATGAAGCCATCATAACCGGTCCGGGGCCGGATAAAGTTCTAGGCACCGCGGATGACGCGACCACGGATTTGAACCCGTGGATGAAACGCACCATCGCCATCACGCCGGTACTCATCGCGGGAAATGCCGAACCCAATCTGCGGCAGGTCACGGTGACTATCACCTACCAGATGGGCAATCAGACAAAGACCTACACCCTGGTCAGCTACATCTCAGCATTCGCCTGATGTCACACAAGATTCGATTTGCCACCGTGTCCGACACACGCGGAAGGAATGGAAAGAAGATGATGAAATTACCAGGCATCAAGAAACAAGCGGGATTCACGATCATCGAATTCTCCATCGCCATGGGTGTGACGGCGATTGCCTTGGCCGCAACCATGCTGGCGTTCATGAACGCCACGCAAGCCAATCAAAACGTAACCTTGCGCGAGGACATCGCCGACAATCTGCGCGCGGGATTGAATCAGATGGAACAAGATCTGATCCAGACGGGCACGGGGATTCCCACCGGCGGTATTACGATTCCCTCGGCCGCACCGAGCGGCGGCTGCACGGCGGGATACTCGAACATCGGGCGTCCGCTGTTAAACGCTTCCACGTACTTTCCCCACTGCAACGTGGTGCTGCCGGCCATCGAACCCGGAAACGCCCTGGGCGTACTGATCACCGCGCCGGACGCGACTTCCCTGACCCCCACCGACATCATCACCATGATGTACCAGGACAATAGCTTAAACCTCAGCCAGTATCCGATTCATCTAGCAGCGGGCAGCGGAGCACCGGGCACCGGCGGCGGCTGCGCCGGATCCATCAGCTCCACGGGCGCCTCCGCACAGTTCGATCCGGCGTGCGTAGTTTCTCCCAGCCCGTCGGGAGCCACCATCAACGCCGGCGACCTGATTATGTTCAGCAACGCCAACGGCAACGCCCTGGCGATGGTGACCAGCGTCGCATGGCCCACGGTGTTCTTCGCCAGCGGTGACCCCTTCGGTTTGAATCAGACCGGGCTGCCGAACGGAACGCTGGTGAAACTGCAAAATGGCGGCGGCGGCTACCCACCGACGACTGCCGAGCGCGTCACCATGGTGAGCTATTACCTGGATAACGTGAGCGTACCCGGGCACGTGGAACTGATTCGCCGCGTAAATTTCAACGCCGGACAGACGGTGGGCGACACGGTGGAGAATCTGCAATTCACTTTTAACTTCAACGACGGCATCGCCACCAATCAGATCAGCGTGCCAACAGGGTATTCGGAAAATCAAATCCGCTCGGTCAATATCTACATCGGCGGGCGCTCCGACAACGTGTACATGCAGAACAAGCAATACATCCGAACCAGCACGCAGACACAGGTGAGTCTGCGGAGCATGGCGTATTTCAACAATTACCATTGATGACGGCGAACAAAAATGTCCACCAGAGAGAAGAAGGGGAATAAGACCATGAGAGCCGCGAAAAAAATCGTCAGCAGGCAGTCCGGTGTCGCGCTGCTGACCACCATTTTGCTGATGCTGCTGATGTCCAGCCTGCTGGTGGGCTTCATCCTGTTGATCAATTCCGGGCAAAAGCTCAGCGGCGTCAACAACGACTACGGCAAAGCGTTCTACGCCGCGGAAGCGGGCATGGAAAAACTGACCGCGGACCTGGGCACGCTGTTTGACCAGAACTACGCGCCGCCCACCGCGCAGGTGAACGCCCTCCAAGCCGCGCCTCCGGCCATTGCAGGCATCAGCTATACCACCGCGAGCGGGCTTAACGGATACACCATCACCAGCACGAACCCGGTAGATTCTGCCGGAAACTACCTGCCCACCGTGACCCAGATTCAGTCTGGCGCGTATCAAGGCATGACCGCGCTGGCCACACCCTATGTCCTGAGCGTGACGGCGCGCACCACGGCGGGCTCGGAAGTGAAGCTGCAGCGCACCACGCAGACGGTAGGCATCCCGATGTTTCAGTTCGGCGTTTTCTGCGATCCGGACTGCAGTTTCTTCGCCGGTCCCAACTTCAATTTCGGCGGCCGCACGCATACTAATGGCAACCTGTGGCTGGCTTCCGGCGCCACTCTGACGATGTCCGACCGCGTCACGGCATACAAAGATGTCATCACTTACACGCTGGAGAATGGCAATCCCGTTTCCAACGGCTACACGGGAACGGTAGCGGTATACAACGGCTCTGGCACGCGTGTGCTGGGTCCCAACGAAGGCAGCCTGACGCAAGGCTTGGGAAGCCCTGGAAACGCCAATTGGCCTAGTCTGTCCACCGGCGCGTCGAACTATGCGGGCAATCTGCGCAACGGCCTGGGGAGTTCCGCGCCAACACTGTCGACCGGCGCACAGCAACTGCAACTGGGGATCGTGACCCTCGGTAAGGGCACCACGCAGCCGGTCGATGTGATTCGGCGCCCGATTGTGGGTGAAACCTCGGCCGTTACCCAGGAGCGCTATTTCGCACAAGCCAGCCTTAAAATTTTGCTTTCGGATAATCCCCAAGACTTGATCGGAGGAGGTGCGGGCCTGCCCTGCACCACAACCACGCAGCCGTTCGACCTGACCCTTCTGAACGCCGCTCCGACGGATGCCAACGCCATCAAGATTAAAAACTATCTCGCCGCGCACAACGAAACCTACGTTCCCATAGCCACTTCCGGCGCTGTGAATGCCGGTTATACGCCTTCTACCCGGCAGAACAACCCAGCGCCATTGACGGTACCCCCGGTCGGCGACGGCTATTGGATCCCGAAAACTAATCCGCTGATTCACGGGTATATCAAGATTGAGGTACAGAATGTTCCTTACAATGCCTGCAGCTTTCAGGACGTAACCGAGGAAGTTCTCGGCTATGGGTATGTGGGCAAAAATATTAATCCGCTTGGCCCTCAGGGCGTGGGTACAGTGCCGGTCTCCACGTCCGCTAATCCGGTGTTGCCTTTGCTGCCGACCGCGCAGGTTGGATCGCAGACCGCGGGCATCGCGGGAGCGGTTGCTTGCCCTGATGGTCACCCGCAGGCCATTATCCGCCTGGAGCGTATCCGGGACAACCCTTCGGCCGGTAACCTGGGGACAGACGGAGGCGGCATTGGATGCGGAACCTCGACAGCGGGAGCCGTGGTGACGATCAACGCCGCCAACGGGGACGACGTGTGGCCCAACGTGCTGTTCGATACCCGCGAAGGGTTGATGAACAACAACGATCCGCCGAACGTCAACCTGACCTCCGGCACCGGATCGAACAATAACGTCAACTACCAGAACATGGTGGCTTTGGGCGGCGTGATGCAGTACGTCGAGCTGGATATGAAAAACGTGGCCAAGTACCTCGCCGGAACTCTGGGCGCACCGGACTCCGGCCCGCTGGCCCATGATCCTACGAACGCTCCGAATAATTACGTGGTGTATATCTCCGACCGTCGCAACAACAGTTATGGCGGCCCTGGCAATACGGTGTTGCCGGCTTTCGCCGGCAACTGGCCACCACTATCGCCTTCAGGCCGGGAAACTGGAGAGTATGGCTTCAACGACGTGGTGAACACCGACGCCAACGGCTGCCCAGACAAGATTGTGGAAACCGGCGAAGATCTGGACGCGACCGGTCTTCTCTACACCTACGGTCAATTCCCCAACCAGACGCTGCTGGCATACAATCCGGTTTCCGAATGGCTAGGCGGCTACGGGTATTTGACGCTGCAACCCGCCATCGCCAATAACACCCCCGATCCCAAGCTTTACGGTTGGGCTCCGCCGCCCTATGGCTTGAACGGGGCAGCGGGTTACAACTGCGGCAACGTGGTCGATGCCGCACCCTACGGACCTACGGCCTTCCCAGGAGTAACCGTCTGGTCGGGAACCATGGTCATCCACGCCAACGAGGCGCGCGAAAATCCCAATCCCCTCTTCCGCCGCGCCGTTAAGCTGGTGAACGGTGCGGACCTGATCGATAACCTCGACCAATGCCCAGGCGGTGTTACCTGCGGCCTGACGGTGGCGGCCGAAAATCCCGTGTACATTCAGGGTTCTCTGAATTGCCCTGGGTGCGCCGGCAACGTGTTCAACAATAAAGATGTGGGAGTCTCGGTCATCGGCGATGCCGTCAGCGTACTTTCCGACGCCTGGAACGACGTTAATTCCTTTGCCGGTCCCTATAACTACGGCTTCCGTGTCGCCACCACCAGCTATTACCGCACCGCGATCGTCGGCGGAAAGGGCGTACCCTTCCCTGAGCTGGACGGTGTCAAGGACTTCGGCACCGATGGCGGCGTGCACAACTTCATGCGCGAACTGGAAAACTGGGGCGCCGTGAACATGAACTACACCGGATCGCTGGTCTGCCTGTTCACCAACCGGCAAGCGGTTGGAGTCTATAAGAGCGGGGGGAACGTTTACAGCCCGCCAGTTCGTAACTACTCCTTCGATACCAACTTCCTGGATCCATCGCTGCTGCCGCCGCGGACGCCGCTGTTTCGCGACGTAAACACCACGGGCTTCACGCAGTTGCTGAGCCCCACGCAGTAAAACAGCAACCGCGCCACATGATCGGTGTTTCAACCAAGCGTCCCGGAAAAAGCCGGGACGCTTCTTTTTT
>DATFYV010000029.1:0-3301 GCA_035314845.1 Candidatus Acidiferrum sp. | reverse complement strand
AAATCGCGTCCCGTAGTCTCCGTTGGCGTGCGAAACGTCCGCGCCGTCGGGTTCTAGTGCTCGCGCCGCAAAATAAAAGCACCCGCTGCCAAGATCCGCGGCATACCCCAGGGCGTCGAAAGCGTCATTACCCGTGGACGCAAAGACATTACCCCGCATGCCCGCGCCAAGAAATACCAGCAGCGCCACGGCAAGAAAACACGCCGCCGCACGCCCCCACATTTTCAGGAGCGCGTGTCCCAATCCCGGCACCAGCCATCCCGCCACGGCAATCGCCAACGCCACCCGCTGCCGCTTCCCGGCTCGCCGTCTGCCGCTTCCAACGTCCCTGGACACACCAGCAGCGTCAGCGCTGCCAGCGCTGCTCACAATTCCATTCACCCCGTCGCCATTCGTCGTTTCGCTCATAAAATTCCGTGGAGTGTGGCAGCGCTCCTGCGGCATTTTCAAAATCGTCCGCGCGCCCACCCGTAACGAGGCGGGAGCCGGCCGCCACAGTTCGCTTACGCCAGCAGCGCCAAAACTTCCGTCTGCACCGCCCCGGTCACAAACGCCTCGCGCTCCCCAATATAAACATCCACCTCGCTGCGAATCCCAAACTCCTTCAAGTAAATTCCCGGCTCCACAGATGTACAAGTCCGCGCAATCACCCGCCGCACGTCATGGGTCTCGAGATTGTCCATATTCGCGCCATTCCCATGAATGGCTTCCCCAATATTGTGTCCCGTCCGGTGAAAAAAATATTTTCCATAACCGGCCTTCTCGATCACCTCGCGAGCCGCCTGATCCACTTCCCAGCCCTGCAGCTCCTTCCCGGCCGCCACCCGCGCACGAATCAGCTCCACCGCCTTATCCCGCGCCTCGCGCACCACCGCAAAAACCTGCGCGATTTTCTTGGGCACTGTCGCGCCTAGATATCCAACCCAAGTAATGTCGTAATACACGCTGCCTTTTTCCTTGGTTTTTCCCCAAACATCCAAAAGCAAAAAATCTCCATCGCGGATTGCCGCGGCCTTCTCCGCCGTGGGACCATAATGCGGATCGCTGGCATTGGCATTCACCGCCACATCCGGACCCTCATCCGCCACAATCCCCGCCGCCGCAAACTCCCGCAAGATAAATTGCTTTAGATCGTATTCCGTAAGCGCTTTTCTCTCCCGCACACATTTAGCCGCGAACGCGAAGGCCTCGGCCACAATGCGGTCAATCGCCGCCCCTGCCGCGCGATGCGACGCCAACTGTTCCGCCGTCCAGCAAGCCTCATATTTCTGTACCAGGTCCGCCGAACTCAGCACTTTCGCACCCGCAAGGCGTACCAACTCAATCGTTCCCGCATCCACCATGGCTATATATGGAATTTGATTCTTCGGCGAATACTGCATGGCCACGCGCTTCGCGCCCGCCAGCAACTTCTTCAAATTCACTTGCAGCTCCGCATGCCCGGCGTAGTACAGCGCCGCGCCTGGCAGACTCTCCAGCGCCAAGGTCTCAATCTTGTGCAGCAATTTCCGCGGCGCGCCCTTCGCCGGCACAAAATAAAACCATCGCCTCGTGCGCATCCCTTCCGGCAATTTCAGTAGCCGCTGCGCAATCGGATCCCGTCCGCGAAAATCGTAAAACAACCACCCATCCAGCCCGGCGGCCCGCAAATCTTTTTGAATTTCCCTTACATCCACGCTCATGTGCGCCTTGTGCTCACGCTTCGTACCTCAGTAACCCTTGCACCTGCTCCGCGCTCACCCCACGCACTTCCATGCGCTTATTGCGGTTGCGCAACCCGCCGAGAATTCTAACAGCGCCCTTGGAGGTATTCAAAACTCCGGCCAGAAATTCCACCAGCGCTTCATTGGCGCGATCTTCCAGCGCGGGCGCCCGCAAGCGCACCTTCAACGCTCCGTCCATTTCCCCAGCAATTTCGTCCTTGCTCGCCCGCGGCTGCACCCGCACGGCAAAAATCACCGTCCCCGCCTCCGCATTTGTTTTGACCTCAATCACCACGCTCGCTCGTACTGCACTGGCGGCTTAATCTTCACTCCCAATTTCTGCGCCGCCCGCCGCGGCCAATACGGATCGCGCAACAATTCGCGCGCCAGAAAAACCATGTCCGCCTGCCCCGAGGCAATAATCGTATCCGCCTGCGCCGCATCCACAATCATTCCTACCCCGCCCGTCGCAATCCCCGCCTGCCGGCGAATCTCTTCCGCAAACTTCACCTGATACCCCGGCCCCACGGGAATTTTCGCGTTCGCAACGTTCCCGCCACTCGAAGCGTCAATCAAGTCCACGCCTGCTTCGCGCAACTTCTTCGCCAACACCACGGTCTGCGACAAATCCCATCCGCCCTCGGTCCAATCCGTAGCCGACACCCGGCAGAACAGCGGCAATCTCTTCGGCCAAACCTCCCGCACCGCCCCGGCCACGCGCAACACCAATCGCACGCGATTTTCCAGCGGCCCGCCATATTCGTCCGTCCGCAAATTCGAAAGCGGCGAGAGAAATTCGTGCAGCAAGTACCCATGTGCCGCGTGAATCTCCAGCACTTCAAATCCCGCAGCCAGCGCCCGTTCCGCCGCGCCACGAAACGCCACCACCACGCCATCAATCTCCGCAATGCTCAACTCTCGCGGCATCGGATAATCTGCGTTAAACGTCACCGCGCTGGGCGCGACGGGCTCCCATCCGCCGTCCGCAATAGCCACTTTTTTCCCACCCAGCCAAGGCGCAGCCGTACTTCCCTTTCTTCCCGCGTGCGCCAACTGCATCCCCACCACCGCACCTTGCGCTCGCACAAATTCCGCAATCGGCCGCCACGACTCCACATGCGCATCCAAATAAATGCCCGTATCCCCAGGCGAAATCCTCCCGATCGCCTCCACCGCGGTAGCCTCTGTAAACACCAACCCCGCCCCACCCACCGCCCGCGAACCCAAATGCACCAAATGCCAAGTCTGCGGATGCCCCTCCACCGCCGAATACTCGCACATCGGCGAAACCGCAATCCGGTTCTTAAACTCAACTTCGCGCAGCTTCAACGGCGTAAACAGCCCCATGACCATTCCCTCTTCTCTGTGACCTCGGTGCCCTCTGCGTTAAAATCCCCATCCAACCAATCTCCAAACCCCGCCGCCATCGACCGCTTTTTGTTTTTCGCTTTCGGTTTTCCCTCACGTCGTTACTTCGTTACCTCATTACTTCTTCACTTCGCCTTCTCTCTCTCCCCAAACAACGCCGTTCCCACCCGCACCTCGCTAGCCCCTTCCTCAATTGCCACTTCCAAGTCATGCGACATCCCCATCGACAG
>DATFYV010000028.1:0-12335 GCA_035314845.1 Candidatus Acidiferrum sp. | reverse complement strand
CGTAGGAGTAAACCAGCAAGTCGGAGCTGGCTTTGGAGGCGGAGTACGGGCTGCTGGGATGGATGGGCGTTTTTTCGTCGGAAAATTTGTCCGGGGCCATGTCGCCGTAGACTTCGTCGGTGGAAACATGCACGAACTTCGCGAGGGCCAGTTTTTTGGCGATTTGCAGCAGGACGAACGTGCCGGTGACGTTGGTTTCGATGGCCGCGGCGGGTTCGTAGATGCTGCGGTCTACATGGGACTCGGCGGCAAAGTGCACGACCGCGTCGCATCCGGCCATGGCCGCTTCGACGGCGCGCGTGTCGCAGATATCACCCTTCACAAAGCGGTACCGTGGATCACTGGCGACAGACTCGAGATTGGCCAGGTTGCCAGCGTAGGTCAGCTTATCGTAATTGACGACGGAATGCGGTTGCCCAGGCGCCAGAACCAGACGAATGAAATTGGAGCCGATGAATCCGGCGCCCCCGGTTACGAAGATTTTCATGCGCGTGCGTCCTTTAGTTCGGGCGTTTTCGCTTCGGAACGGCTGGGGCGGGTCATTTTATTGGCGCCAGTCTCAGCGACTAGGCTGTTGGCGCGCAGCAGGGACTCGAATTGCCCGGCATCGGTCCACCAGCCGTCGAGCACTTCGTAGGTAAGTTTGCCTTCGTCGATATAGAAATTGTTGACGTCGGTAATTTCCAGTTCACCCCGCCCGGAAGGCTTCAGGCGGTGAATTTTCTGAAAGACCGTGGCGTCGTACAAATAAATTCCGATGACCGCGTAATTGGATTTAGGATTCCGGGGCTTTTCTTCAATGCCGAGGACACGATTACCCTGAATCTCGGCAACACCGAAACGCTGTGCGTCGTCGACTTCCTTCAAGAGGATCTTTGCGCCTTCTTTTTGCTTCTTGAAGTTTTCAACGGCGTGGCAGATGTTGTTTTCAATGATGTTGTCGCCAAGAACTACGCAGATAGGTTCGCCGCCGGCAAAAAATTCCGCCAGGCCGAGGGCCTCGGCGATACCGCCTTCGCCCTCCTGATAGGTGTAGTTGAGATGCTTGAGGCCGAAATCGCGGCCGTTGCCCAGCAGGCGCAGAAAATCGCCGGCATTTTTGCCGCCGGTCACCAGAAGAATCTCTTCGATACCCGCGTTGACCAGGGTCTGAATGGGGTAATAGACCATGGGCTTGTCGTAAACGGGAAGCAAATGCTTGTTGGTCACCTTGGTGAGCGGATTGAGACGGCTGCCGGTGCCACCGGCGAGGACTACACCCTTCATAAGTTCACCTGTAACGCGCGCGCTGAGGATAGGGTCTGGGAGAGCGTCGCGTGCTTTCCGATTATGGCTTGCGTATCGCCGCGGCGCAAGAAAACCAACGAACCACCGGGCACACTAAGTACTGGGGCGAAAGAGAGCATGTATGCTTCCAACGCGGTGAATTGCGCGATTTTCGATAGCCCATAAGGCAATTTTTTACAACAACTTACAGTACGTTCAGCCGACCGTCAGGAGTCACCGTGCATTCATGCCTTAGCAACGGAATGGGTCTTCCGCTGCAGCCCGAAGTTTTCCTATTTCGAGGGCGCTAGCCGGCGATCATGGGCCGCTTCTCCCTGACGGTGACAATTACTTTGCGCCGTCAGAATCCACGCTTGATGATCAAATACGGGAGCAGGAGGCACTCCATTAAACCAGGTACGGGATCGTTTAGGCTGAAAACGGCTTCGGTGTTAAAGGTGCGCAAGGAGCGGAAATACTCCGATACCGATAAACGGCCGTTGGCGATGTCCAGAATTGCGGTGGGAAAATCCGTGAGCATGCGTATCCAGGAGCACCCGGATTTGGCGCGCGCAGCGGACACCGGTTTGGCAAGCTGGTCGCAATAGAGGAGGTAGGGAAAATCGACGCCGGCGGCGGCACCCAAGGTGTGATAGCCCCAGGTCCGCGCGTTGATGTCGAGAAGTTTGAATTGGCCATCACGCGGGTCTTCCTTGAACTCCACTTCGACCAAGCCGTAGTAATTGATGCCGCTCAGTAATCTTGTGGAGAGCGCTTCGATTTCCGGGCTTTCGACGGTTTCCACGAAAGTGCTGGCGCGGCCGAAGTCGTGGGGGTGCTGACGGCGGCGACGGCTGACCATACTGGCCAGGGCTTGGCCGTTTTTAAAAAATGCACAATAGCCGAATTGATAGACGCCGCCACCGGGAATCATGTCTTGAATCAGGATTTCATCGGTTCCCGCGATGCGTTGGGCTCTCTGGAACAGCGTACTCAGCTCGCTTGGATTGGAGGCGGACCAGCCTTTGGCGCGGGTGGTATAAAAAAAATGTTCTTTGATGGCTGGCTTGACGGCAAGCGGAAAAGGGGAGGTAATTTGCGTTAGGTCCGCGGGGGAGCGGGGGTTCCAGGTTTCTGGGATCGGCAGCTGCAATTTCCTAGCGATCTCGCAGGTGCTGCGCTTGTCCCACACCCATTGGATGGTTTCCCAGCACGGGGTGGGCACGCGGAACCACGGGGTGAGTTCCGCGCGATGGCGAGAGATGGCGGCCACGATCTCGTCGCGAGTGGGAAACAGTACCCAGCCTTTCAAGCTAAATCGCTGTGCAAGCGCCAGCAATTCCCTGACGATGGCGTCGTCGTTGCGAAGATTGGGAACGTGGACGGCATGCGTCGCGAACCGGGAGTAACGAGAGATCGAGCGTTCGTCGTCGATGACGCAAACGGGAATGCCGCGGCGACCCAGGCTCCGCACGATACCCAATCCCTGATAGTCGCCACCGATGACCACGGCGCCAGCTGCAGCACTGGGTTGCGGCTCGGCTCTGGCTGGGCCGTCGGTTGATGTTGGTGAGGAAGGGGACATGCAAATTGCCGAGTCTAAGCCTTCCCATCGCGTTTTGCGAGATGAGTGGCGAGGCGGCTGGCAGCGTACTTTGTTCCAGAGACAAAGTACATTAATGGGCCGTAACTCCATGCGGCGGGGGCGCCCAAGAAGTGCAAGCGTGGCACCGAGGATTCGAAGGCGCCCGTGAGTTGCGGGAAGCCGTCGGCCATCTTGATTTTTGCGACGATGGCGGGGGATAGAAAGTTGTATCGTGAGACATCAATGCGATAGCCGGTGCCCAGCAGTAAATGGTCGACGATGCGCTGGGAACCGTCATCGAGGCTAACTTGCAACTGTCCGCCGACGGCCTTCGCGGATTGTACCGAGCGCCCACAAGTCATTTTGATGGGCTCAAGGCGAGGCTTCAGCCAGCCGGCACCTGCTGGCCGGATGGAGCGCTTGCGCAGATAGTCCTGCGTATCGCGCGGCAGCATGCGCAACAATGCCGGCGTGGAGACCAGATTGCTGATGCCCGCGGGTCCCACGTCCGTCCAGGAGTACGCCAGCTTGGAGATGGGCCCGAGGCTTTTGATCTTTTTTCGCCAGCCCAGATATTTTGGGGCTCCACCGCGGATCAGAAGTTCCACGGCCGCGCCATTTTCCACCAGCAGAGCGGCGGATTCGAGGGCGCTTTGCCCGCCGCCGACGACGGCGACGGTCTTGCCGCGGAATTGCGCGAAGGGCACATTCTCAGAAGAATGCGAGACGAGTTCGCCGGGCAGATTCGCAAATTCGGCGGGACGGCGAGCAAATGGGCAGATCCCCGCAGCCACGATAACCCGTTGGGTTTGAATCAATTCGCCGTCTGTGAGGGTCAGGCGAAAGCCCGGCCCCTCCGATTCGATCATGGCGATTTTTCGGGTGTCCAGATGCGGGACGGCTTTGCGCTGAAACCACAAACCATAATTCACGAAGCCCGCCAGCGGCACCGGGGCGGAAAAGCGGTCGCCGGTTTCGGCTTGATAGGCTTCCAGAGAGAATTCGTGCTTGGGGTCCCAAAGTTGGGATGCACCCCAGTCCGAACGGAGCAGCATTCCCGCGGGCATCTGGCTCTTCCAGAACCACATGGGATCGCCAAAAATCCCAACCTCCAGCCCGGGTATGGCTCGCAAATGCGCCGCGGTTGCGAGCGCGTACGGTCCGGCACCTAGAATAGTCACGTCTTGCTTCGTCATGCGCAATCCTCGAAGGATTTTTTCGGGCGGCGGATAGTGCTAACAAAAATGACAGATGCAGTGTAGCCGCTTAGCGGTTTAAGGGTAAAGCGGCGCGCTGCGTTTGGGTCCTGCCGGTTAAGTTGCTTGTGGAGCAATAAGATAAACGATACCGAGAGCCGGACTTGGTCAGTTCGAAGGGCGAAAATAGTGCACCCACTTGTTGACTCGCTGCCCTCCAGCCTTTTGCACGCAGGCGCGCAGTAATTCCGGTTGGTCCCACGGAACGTCGTGATAGCCAGAACGAAGAAACGGACTCGCGGGATCCCGCAACCACTCCTGGGGAAACAGCGCGATGACCTCGTTGTCCGTGACCTTCGGTGCGGGGTTGGGAGTTGTCCCCCGTAATGAGGCGATGAGTGCTCCAGGCAGATCCTGCCCGGAACCGAAGCTGAGATGCCCCACCTGCGTCGCTCGTGGATTGATTTCAATCAAGTAGGCGCGCTGAGAATCGTTTTCGAGCATGAAGTCGAAACCGTGCAGTCCCGAGAGTTGCAGGCGGCGCACCATGGTCTCGGCAGTGGCGGCCATTTCCGGGTGCGCCATGCGGCGCAGAACCGTGGCGTGGCCCGCGAAGTGACCTTTTTGCAGCACGGCAAAATGCAGGCTGGCGAGCACCTCGCCCTTCCAGCAGGCCACGGCGCTCGTGGCTTCAGTGCCGGAGATGAAGGATTGCGCGGTGACCGCGGAGGTGCGGCGAAGCAAAGAGGGCCGAAGCAAGGTGGTGTCGCGATCGAATAAGGCGCGCTTGACCGCGCGCGCGAGAAGCGGCGGCGCCTGCAGGACCCCCAGAGCGCGATGCGCTTCGCCGCTATTGTGGACGACGCGAACACCATCACCGCCGGAGGTGCCGTTGGCTTTGAGAACCAGAGGAAATCCTAATTGCGCGGCCCAGCGATCGAGCTCTGCGAAATCGGAGATAACCGCAGTTTGCGGAACCCGGACGCCCGCTTGTTGAGAAACTTGCATGAAAGACGCGCGGTCGTCGATCATCGCAAAATTTTCCGGCGCGCCCAGGGAACGTTCGATCAACGCACAAATTGCCGCACCGGACTTTCCTGCGCTGGAATTCTGCTCATACAGGCCATGCAGGTGCGACGTCGCCAAATCGTCGCCGGAGACCAGTAAGTCGGGATTCGTCGCGGTAATGGCAGACCGAATCGATTTCAACGGCGCTAGTCCGCGATACACGAAAGTGTGTTTGACCACCGTGGTTTTGGTAATGGGATGGCCTGGGGGACAGACGGCTTGCACTGCGCAACCAGCGTTAGCTAGGGCGACGGCCAGGCGAGCGGTCGGAAACCAACACGAAGTGGTGACGACCAGGACGGTTGGTTTCAACTGAACGCGAACCTTTCTCGGGCTTCTCTCATAGCGTCAAAAGTCCGCAACGAACATCGAGTTTCTCAGGAGACTCTGAGCCTTACTTTGTGGCGAGCCATTGGCCTATCGTACCAAGCTTCAAAAGCCATTCCGCACAGCAAAATCGCGTAACGTTTCCTCGTTCGCTGATGTAATTCTCGTACCAGGCCGCGGAAATTTACCCCATAATCTAACTCACGCATATCACACCTTACTCTCAACGATCATGGGGCCAACATGGGTGATGCAGGTTCCGCAGTTCGCAACGTTTCCGACACCGCGCGGTGGGTTGCCTATTTTCGCGCGCTGGAGACCAAGCGCCCCGATGCGTTATTCCGCGATCCTTTTGCCGAAAAGCTCGCAGGCGAGCGCGGCTTCCAGATCGCCAACACTCTGGCGCAAGGCAACAAACATGAATGGGCCTGGGTGGCGCGCACCTACCTGTTCGACAAGTTCGTCTCGCAAGTGGTGCAAGAGGGAGCACAATTATTGCTGAATCTTGCTGCTGGACTCGACGCGCGCCCTTATCGCATGGATCTGCCCGCCACACTGCGGTGGGTGGAGGTGGATTTTCCGGAAATTGTTTCCTACAAGAAAGAAATACTGGCTGGCGATACTCCCAAGTGTCGTCTGGAGCGCGTGGCGCTTGATTTATCCGACGTCGCGGCGCGTCGGTCGCTGTTCGCGGCGCTCAATGGAAGAGCGGAGAAAATCGCGGTGATGAGCGAAGGCTTGCTGATTTATTTCGCCAGCGAGGATGTGGCAGCCCTGGCGCGCGACTTGGCAGCTCAGAAGCATTTTCAGAACTGGATCGTGGATCTGGCGTCGCCGGGTCAGCTTAAATTGATGCAGCGCTCGACGGGCAAACAACTGAGCGAAGCCAACGCGGCTTTCAAGTTCGGCCCACTGGAAGGCGCGGATTTTTTCAAACCCTGTGGCTGGGAAGCGAAAGAGGTGCATGGCATGCTCAAAACCGCCGCAGAGTTTGGGCGTGCGCCCCAGGAGTTGCTGGCGCTACTGCCAGAACCGCAACGCATCCCCCCAAGTTTTCCGTGGACCGGGGTATGCTTGCTGCAAAAGCCGCGGTGAAACCATCTTTTCAGCCGCCCGTGTTTTGCGACGCTCCTTGCGGATCCGCTGGGCGCACCCAAATCTCCCGCCAATAGTTAAATTCGCCGCGCGAACACCCGCCAAAAGCTACGTAAGCGCAGCCGCACATGGACCCTTCGAGGTACACGGTGTTGTGCAACTTCCGCATTTCGCCCGTGCCGTCGACGATGATCTTGTCAATGCGCTGCGCCACGCGGCGTTGTTTGCCGCACAGCAGGCGCATCTCCGGCGAGAACCATAGTCCGCGATTGGACGACCGGTCGTTCAAAGTCTGGCGGATGCCCTCCAACGGCTTCACTTCCACCAATTCCCCGGCGCGCAGGTTCAGAGTTTCCGCTGGGGTAGCCTTGTTTTCGCCGCGTGCAAATGGGCCCAGAAGCGAGCGGCGGATGCGCCAGAACGTCCAGATGGCGATGCGCTGCGCCATTACGAAAATGTTGCAATTGCGCGCGGAGAGTTCGTCGAAGCATTTGGTGAAACGCTCCGGCCGTGACAACTGGCGCGCCGCGCGAGTCAGTTCGCTGGCCTGGCAAAAATAAACGTTCCGCGAGGTAGTGGTCTTCAGCCGCGCCCGCAGCGCCACGGCACCTTCCTGCGATGTAGCCATTTGCGAAGCATCGCCCGCAACCTTCCGCAGCCAGCATTCGCGCCAAAAAATCATGCAGGCTTTTTCGCAGCCGTCGTGGGCCGCGCCGGAGCAGCGCAATTCCTCAAGCAACACCACGTCATCGGCCGCGAACGCGTGCATGGTCGAACGCGTGTTGAAGGAACAAGTTTTCACCACGCGCCGCGAAACGCGAAAGCGCCGGCCGCAAAACTCCACCATTTCCGGCATGAACGGCAGATGGTCCACCGCACCATCCGCATCCAGCGTTTGTAGAATTTCGGCAGGTGTTTTCACCTCCACAAAATCGCCGGGATAGAGTCTGGAGGGTCGCGTCATCAGGGGTGGGCGTCTTTCCGCATCGGGTGCAGCAACGACGGCGGCGCAGGCCGCAAATCGAACCTCACAGATAATGCGCCTGCGCCTTGGGCGCGTCGGAAAGTTGTGCCACCGGTGGCGCACAAGTCAGAGAGTTCACTCCTGGTTGCGGCATAACTTCCGCGCCAATTGCCGCAGGAAGCGCCAGTGGCGCGGGAACCATTTGCGGCCAAACCGGTTTTCTCTCCAGTCCGGCCATGCGGCACAGTTTATTCCACCCTTTGAGCGCGCGGCTCAGCGGCGACCACATGGTCTCCCGCAGCACCGCCACCTTGCGAAAATATTTCGTAACCCGGAAGTTGCAGCAAAATCCCGCCGGGAAATATCCCAAATCGCCCTCCGCGAAGCGGCGTTCCTCCCCTTCATGGGTGGTCATAAAGGCCTCGCCGGTGAGCACGTAGATCGATTCGTCGCGGTTGAAGCGCCAATGGAAAGCGCCAGGAGTGCAGTCCCACACCACCAGAGTGGCTGCCCAGTCTCCGCTGGTGGCTACTTTCCGGGTTCGCGCCACCGGTTCACCGCTGAGAATCCAATCGGGATTGATAGGATCGAGCTCCAGACCTTCGATCGCCACGGGGTCAACCACTAAGACCGGTTTTGGCATGGGCCGCTCCTCTCACGAATGGTAGAACAAGACTGTTGTGCGCTTGAGGAGCACAAGTGTAGCCCCGACAGCCTCCAAGACAAGTTAATTTTTGAAAAATCTATCGATACGGAGGTCTGCGGACGGAATCCCGGCGCAAGATCACGCTTCGGCCCGTTCGGCCAGGAACCGTTTCTTCAGCCCCAGAAAGGGTTTCTCCAGCAAATTCCACGAGACCGTCGCCGCTGCGTACGAGCCCAGAAATATGGCTGGCAGGATGAGCACGGGATGCCGGTCAATGTGCAGCGACTGCGTCAGATCGTCCACAGTCTTGTGCAGCAGGTACAAGCCGTAGCTGATGGTTCCGGTGTACATCAGGAAGCGGTTACGTAAGACGGCTTGCAGCCATTTCTGTTCCGAATACAAAGCGAGAAAGATAAAGGCCCCTGCTGCAAGCGCGACCATGGTAAACGCCAGCCACCGCGCGCCGCGGGCCTCGCTCACCAATGCCAGCGTGAGGGTCACCGCAAAGCAAATCCACGCCGACTTGACGTACTTGGCGGGCTCGAGTCCTTCGGAACGCAACAGCAACGCCAGCAACGCTCCGGCCATCAATCCGACCTGGCGGCAGAATACATTCGAATAAATTAGCACGTGATGCGATCCTAGATAAAACGTCAGCGGCGCGGCGATTAGGATCATGACCACCGCAATACGCCGGAGCTGCGGGATGGAGCAATAGCGCACCACCAGCGGCCATATCAGGTAAAACTGCTCCTCAATGGCCAGCGACCAGGACGCTCCGAGCGGCCCCACCGCCTGCGTGGGCAAGGCGACCAAGAAATTCTGCAGAAACAGCGGATACGCCCACCACGGCGAAGATCTTTCAAACACCACGTGGGCCTCCGAAGGGCGCAATAGCGGCACTAGCAAGAACATGAACAGCAGCACCGCATAGTAGAGCGGCAAGATTCTCAAAACACGGCGGATATAAAAATTCCGGAAGTAGTGTTGCGAGACTTTGGCGTCCAGCAGAATCCCGGTAATCAAAAAACCCGACAAAACAAAAAACAGATCCACGCCCATCCATCCATCGGCGAAAGCGCGCTGCAGATGTAGTGCGGGATATTTTTCGGTGGTGTTGACGAGCATCACCAGCAGAATGGCGATGCCGCGAACCCCGTCGAGTTGTGGAACCCTGGTTTGCATGTTGGATTATCGATTCACAGACACCATCACGATTTACAAACACCATCACCGCTTACTTTGCGCCTTCATACGTCTGAGATTCTCGCACGACCGCTCAGCTTGGGAGCCGATTACGTACCCAGCGTTCGTGTAGTCCTTCCATACGGGGTGTGTAAAGTCTTGTCCAATTTAGGTAATTCGCTCGTTCGATGCTGGCCCCAAGGCTGGCAAGTGCCGTCCATCCATGACCTGTGGGGCTTCCTACTATGTGCTTTATACACAAGCATTTGAACAAATCTGCCTCGGCGAACAAAAGGAGACTTTGCGCCGCACAAGTCAAGTGGCATCGCAAGTCCAGGAGCTATCGCGCCAACCCTCAAGAGCATCTCTATGGTATTCATAAATATAGATTTAGTTGCGATCTATGGGGCCGACACGGTGTCAATGCTCCCGCAGAGCGCGCCACTGAATGGTCACCAACCTGCCCTAGGTAATGCGACTGGGAGTGGTCTAAAGGTCTATCGCGGCATTGTGCCTGGCCGTCAAGTTTCCGCGATTTGCTGGATCTCGTATTCGACCCCGCTTACCCCGGCGCTTTTCACCGGGTTCGTCCGCGCCAGCGCCCGGTTTCAAGCGGCCTTTGATGCTTCGGTCAACGGCCAAAACACCGTGTTTGCAGGCGGCCTGCAAAAAGGCCAGACTACTTCGAGGGAGCTTTCCGAACGCTTATGTTAGATACCGCCATTGTAGGGGCCGGCCCTTACGGCCTCTCCATCGCCGCGCACTTGCGCAAGAGCGGAATTTCGTTCCGGATTTTTGGCCGTCCCATGGAAAGCTGGCGCGAGCACATGCCCAAAGGCATGATGCTCAAGTCCGATGGTTTTGCCTCCAATCTCTACGAGCCAGACGGTTCCTTTACCCTCGAGGAGTTCTGCGCCCAGCAAGGGATTGCCTACTCGCATACGGACATCCCGGTTCGCCTGGATACCTTTGCTAATTACGGCGTAGCTTTCCGCGATCGCTTTGTTCCGGAGCTCGAAGAAAGGAACGTCTCGAACGTTTCCCGTCTGCCGGAGGGCTTTCTTCTAACCCTTGATAACGGAGAACAGGTGCGCGCCCGACGCGTGGTCCTGGCCGTGGGCATCACCCATTTCGATTACATCCCCAAGGTCCTTGCGCACCTGCCGGAAGAGTTCGTTTCCCACAGCTACAAGCATCACGCACTGGAACCCTTTCGCGGGCGCGAAGTGGTGGTGATCGGCGGCGGAGCCTCTGCCATCGGACTGGCTGGCTTGCTCCATGAGGCTGGTTGCCGGGTGCAATTGGTGGCCCGCGAGAAGCAGCTCAAGTTCCACACTCCGCCCGCCATTGGCAAGCGTCGTTCGTTGTGGCAGCGTATCCGCAGCCCGCAATCCGGACTCGGTCCCGGCTTGAAGTCGCGTTTTTTCGCCAACTTTCCATGGCTGTATCGCCATCTGCCAGAGCAAATGCGCATCGACCTGGTGCGCACCAGCCTTGGCCCTTCCGGCGGCTGGACCACCAAGGAAAAAGTCATCGGGCAAGTTCCTTTGCTCCTCGGCTGCAGTTTGAAATCCGCCGAAGTCGTCGACGGCCAAGTACGCCTCACGCTGCGCGTCGCCGACGGTACGGAGCGCGACGTGCTCACCAGCCACATCATCGTCGGCACCGGCTACAAAGTAGACATCGAAAGGCTGACGTTTCTCAGCCCGGAGCTTCGCCGCGATATTGCTCTCGTCGAATCTTCCCCGGTGCTTTCCTCCTCGTTTGAATCTTCCGTGCCCGGACTTTATTTTGTGGGCCTCGCTGCGGCCTACACCTTCGGGCCGGTGATGCGCTTTGCGTTTGGCGCGGGATTCGCCGCCCGCCGCATAACCAAAACGATTCTGCGCACCCGCGCACATCGCAAGGCCGCTGTTTCGACGGCTAGTGTGGTGGCTTCCACCAGCGAACAGGGAACCACCGCGCTTTGAGCACCCGTGGAGGCCAAACACACGCATGAAGCGAGAGACCATCGCGATTCACGTTGGATATGACGGGGATCCCACCACGAAGGCTGTGGCCGTGCCCATCTATCAAACCATCGCATTTGAATTTGACAGCGCGGCGCACGGCGCGGCGCTCTTTAATCTCGATGTGCAGGGAAACATTTACACGCGCATCGGCAACCCAACGAATACCGTGCTGGAAAAACGTGTCGCCGCGCTCGAAGGCGGCGTGGAAGCCCTCAGCGTTAGTTCCGGCATGGCCGCCATCCACTACGCGCTGATCAATATCGCGGAGATGGGCAACAACATTGTTTCCACGCCGCAACTCTACGGCGCGACGTACACCCTGATCGCTCACCTATTGCCCAAGCAGGGTATCGCCGGCCGCTTTGCCAAGAGCGATCACCCGGACGATATCGAAAAATTAATCGATGAAAATACCCGCGCCGTTTACTGCGAAAGCGTGGGCAATCCCGCGGGCAACGTTGCGGACATCGAAGGCCTCGCGAAAGTCGCGCACAAACACGGCGTGCCTTTGATCGTCGACAACACCGTGGCCACCCCCATTTTGCTGCGCCCTATCGAATACGGCGCCGACGTGGTCGTCCACTCCATGACCAAATTCATGGGCGGACACGGCACCACGCTGGGCGGAATGATCGTCGACGCCGGACAATTTGCCTGGCGTGAACATCCGAAAAAGTTTTACATGCTGAACAGTCCGGAAATCGCCTATCACGGCGTTGTCTACGTCGACCAGTTTGGCCCTGCCGCCTACGTCGCCCGCTGCCGCACCGTGGCGCAGCGCAACACCGGCTCGACGCTTTCGCCCTTCAATGGATTTTTGCTGTTGCAGGGCGTCGAGACCATGGCGCTGCGCGTGGAGCGCCACGTGGCCAACGCGCGCAAAGTGGCGGAATTTCTGCGCAGCCATCCCATGGTGGCGTGGGTGAATTACGCAGGCTTCCCGGATAACCCACTGTATCCCATGGCGCATCGCTATCTCGGCGAGAACGCC
>DATFYV010000027.1:0-15594 GCA_035314845.1 Candidatus Acidiferrum sp. | reverse complement strand
GCGCTCGTGCCGCAAGTGGAAAGCCAGTCGCTCCAGCCCACGATGAACCCCGCATATTCGCCAATCGCGCGCCGCGAGTAGTTGTATTGCCCGCCGCTGCGCGGGATCGCCGCGCCCAGCTCCGCCATAGACGACGCGCCCAGCAACGCGTACGCCCCGCCTAAAATCCACACGCCAAAAAACAGCCAGGGATTCGGCAGTAGCTTGGCGATGTCGCCGGGAGTGCGCACAATCCCCGCGGCGATCGTATTACCGATGGCTGCGGCAATGCCGAACCAGATGCCCAAGACTTGCAGCAGTTTTCCGGTGCTTAGCGCGGGTTTTTGCAGTTCGACGATTGGCGGGTTCAATGGCTTGTGCCGTGTGTGTTCCCGGAGTACGCCATACTAACGGCCAGGCAAGAAAAAGCAAGCTGGAATTGCGGTCTGCGGCGAGTCCTCGTAAGAAATGTGCTTCAAACGCGCGGCGCGCCCAGAAACCGCCATTTGCCCCACGCCAAGGATTGCCGCAAGGTCACAAAATGTTTCGCGGCCACGCTTAGCACCATTTGCGGCTGCGTCAGCCACTGCTCATAGGTCCGCCGCTCGTGCTCAATCATGGTGGCCAAAGCATCGAGCTTCGGGGAAATTCTGCGCGCTTGCGGATTCTCACAGACCACATGCACAAACTTGAGAAACGGTGTTTTCCATGGCTCGACAAACATTACCCGCCCGTCTTTCTTTAGCACGCGTCGAATTTCGGCGAATGTCTGCTCCAAATCGTCCGGCAGCGTCGGCAAATGATGCAAGCCGCCCTGCACGATCACCACGTCCTTGGAGTGGTTCGCGAAGGGCAGCGCGCGGCAATCGCCCACCGTACACTGTGCCGGTCCTGTGTACTGCGCCAGCAGGCGCGGCGACAGGTCGATCCCTTCCACTCGCGAAAAGCCCAGCCGCTGTAACGCGTGTAACCCGTTTCCCCGCCCGCAAAATAATTCCACAATCGCGGAATCCTTTGGCCATGACTCCGCGCCCATTTCTTTCAGCCGTGAAATAAATTTGCGAATCTCCTGCTCCGGAGTTTCAAAACGCGAATACGCCGCCTCCCAGGGATCGTGCGTTTTGCTGTCGATATTTGTCGCCATTCAGTCGCTATCGCGCACAAGCATGGTCGTCATGCGCACCCGTCCAAGTTCACGGCGCAGAACCCGCATCGCGCCTTCTGTAGGGAATCAGTTCAAGATTATTCTCATCCGGGTTCACGAGCCAGACGGTCCGATCGCTAAAGTAGTTCACCAGTGCGGCGTTTTGCGCCGCGTCGAGTTCTCGCGCCCAAAGCACCTTCGCCCCGTCTATCTCCGCGCCATTAAAAACCCACTCGTCATGAATATTGTGATCCATGTCGTAGCGCACCAGGATCAGATGTTTCCCGGGCACGTTCGTCAGCCTCCTAAGGAGCGCATCCCTGCTCGAATCGCCTCCACACGTCCAGGCGATCTCATCGCATTTGCGCGCGCGCACATCGCGCACGGTCTGTATTGCCAATAGCAGCACGATCGCCCGCAGCAGACCAGCGCCCACTGGCCGTGCGAAAACTTTCCACGCCCGCAGGTGACGCATCGCCTGCACGATCAACGCAAAAATCACGCACGTAAGCGGCGCGGCGTAGTGCGGATTGGACCACACCACCGCAAAAATCCCCGGTGTAGCCACAAAAAGCACAATCAGCAAGAAACGCACCCGTCTGTCGCGAAAGATGAGCGGGCACGCGGGAAGCAGCAGCACCGCGGCCGGCCAAAAAAATACCGCACGCAGACGCACCCACTTCAATAGCGAAGCTTCGCCGATGCTGGTCCACCCGCGCTGGTAGTCCGTGCGTTCCCACCCATTATAGAAGTCTTCGAACTGCCGGTTGTTGTAGTGCTTCGGGGGCTTCGCCTGTTGCCACAAAAAAATTGGCGAGCTCACGTAGGTGCGCAAATTTAACGTGTATGGAAACACCAGCGCATGCCCGGTCGTCCTCCAATTGTAAAAGCCCATCAGCCCGCCCGTCAGCGCCAGCACTAGTACCACGGGCGAGAGCACCCGCCACAGCCTCAGCGTGAGCGGAATTTTAGTCCGCCCGGCCCCCGCCATCCACCAAATCAACCACGCCGCCACCGGCAAACAAAACAGCGCCCCTTCATACGGCCGGCTATTGGCCAGCACCGCCACACCCGCGCCCAGCAGCAAAGCGTCTCGCACCCGTCCGTTCTTGCGAATGCGCGGTAGCGCCCCCAACACCAGCGCTCCTCCGGTAGCCGCCACCGCGCCGCCCCAATAACTGTTCATCCAGTAGCTGGCCACGCCCAGCTTCAGCGCGGCCAAGATGGCTCCCAGCAGCGCCCAGCGCCCCGGCAGCCAGCCCTGCAACATCCACAAAATCGCTGCGCACATTGCCGCGTCACTCAGCAGCACGCCTATCCACGGATTCCCCAGCAGTTGCCCAATCGCCAGCACCACGCCCTGCGCCGGCGGATACATCGACGAATACGTCGGCAGCCAGTTCACATGAAACGTCTCAAAGCTGCGCCACATCGGATGCGCCGGATTCGTCAGCCGCCCGTGCGCAAGCGTATCGCCCAGCAGCAAGTAGCTGAACTCATCGTGAATCCCAGGAATCGGCACCGGCAGCAATTGGAGAACCGCCAGCCGCACCGCCACCACTGCAACGAACAACGCCGCGATTGCCAAGGATTTACGTTGCGCAAACCCCGCGCAAGCCCGCTCAACGATTCCGAATAGCTTCTCCGCCGCCCCCCGCCGCGTAATCGCCACCATCAGGCACGCAGCGATAACCCCCGCGCATATCCAAAAGTCGAACCACGTAAACGCTGCAATGAACGGGTCAGTTGAACTAGGCAAGATCCGCAGGCTCTCCGAGGCTCATATCTTCACGGCGGAACGCCCCGCCGTCAACCCGTCGTTCTAGCAGCCACCTTCTAAGGCGGGCGCTTTCTGACGTTCTGGACGAGACCGATGAAACCCACTCCCATCCGCGTTATCATGCTCCACAGCATGTCGAGCCTCGCAAAGTCCGCCCAACAAGCCTTCCCGTCGCCGGGTCCGGTCCCAGTCCTCGACGTCACCGTGGTCATCCCCTGCCTGAACGAAGCCAACTCCCTGGCCTTCTGCATCAATAAAGCTACCGCCGCCTTCCGCAGCGCCGGTCTTCGCGGCGAAGTTTTAGTAGCTGACAATGGCTCGACCGATGGTTCGATACAAATCGCGGAAGACCACGGCGCGCGTGTCCTGCCCGTCCCCCAGCGCGGCTACGGCTCTGCCCTCCGCAACGGTATCGCGGCCGCGCACGGCGAATTCATCATCATGGGCGACGCCGACGACAGCTACGACTTCTCCGAAGTCCCCAAATTCGTAGCCAAGCTCCGCGAAGGCTACGACCTCGTCATGGGCAATCGTTTCCGCGGCGAAATTAAGCCCGGCGCCATGCCCAAGCTCCACAAATATTTCGGCAATCCCGGCCTGACCCTGCTCCTCAATCTCTTCTTCCACTCCGGCGCAGGCGACGTCTACTGCGGCATGCGCGGCTTCACTCGCACCCTTGCGCAAAAGCTGGACGTCCGCTCCACCGGCATGGAATTCGCCCTCGAAATGGTCATCAAAGCCAGCCAACTCAACGCCCGTATCACGGAAATTCCCATTATCCTCTGGCCCGACAAGCGCGGCCGCGCCCCCCATCTTCGCAGCTTTCGCGACGGTTGGCGCAGCCTCCGCTTCATGCTCCTCTACGCCCCCAACTGGCTCTTCCTCTTACCCGGCGCCACGCTGGGCTCTCTAGGGCTGGCGCTAGTCTTCTGGCTACTCCCCGGACCGCGCCACATCGGCCCCGCAGGCCGCATCACACTCGACATTCACACCATGATCTTCGGCGTCTTCTTCACCCTGCTGGGCGCACAAATCCTCTCCATCGGCGCTTTCGCCAAGGTGTTCAGCTACGCCGAGCGCTTCGATCACGGCGGCGTCTCCATGAAACGCGCCCTCCGCAGCGTAAAGCTTGAGACTGGCCTGGCCGTCGGCGCAGCAATGTTTCTGGCCGGATTCACCGGCTGCGCCTATATCACCTGGACCTGGGCCAACAGCGGCTTCGGCCAACTCCACCAAGTCCGCCAAATCCTCTTCTGGGCCATGTGGCTCTTCCTCGGCGTCCAAGTAATTTTCTCCTCCTTCTTTCTAAGCATGCTGGGCATCAGCCGCGGCGCCTTCATCGGCGACTACGATCGCAAGTGAATGGCTCGCAAAAATCTACCGCCGCCGCGCCAAGCACGCCTTCGTAGGGGCGCAGCATGCTGCGCCCCAGCTTGCACAGGCGTGACGTTCATCGGAGTTCGTATCGATCCTTCCTGCGGCATATGCCCCCCAGCAAACCCGGTGGGAAATGCCCACTAGCGATTCGCCGCAACATCCGTTCCTCCTCAACGCGATCAAGCGCACCCATCAAGCCCTAATCCACGCCCGCCGCGTCCGCGTCCTAGCGCAAGCCCTGGCCGCTCAAATCCCCCAGGACGCCTCCGTCCTCGACATCGGCTGCGGCGACGGCACCATCGCCGCCCTAATCGCCCAGCAACGCTCCGACATCTCCATCAAAGGTGTAGAACTCCTCCCGCGCCCGGATTGCCAAATCCCCTGCCAGCCCTTCGATGGCAGCACCCTCCCATTCCCAGACAATTCCGTCGACCTCTGCATGCTCGTTGACGTTCTACACCACACCACCGACGTCAACATTTTGTTGCGAGAAGCCGCGCGTGTGAGCCGCGCGTACGTACTGCTCAAAGATCACCTATCCGAAAACCCCTTCGACCACGCCACCCTCCGCCTCATGGACTGGGTCGGCAACCGTCCCCACGGCGTCATCCTCCCCTACAACTACCAATCCCGCGCCCAGTGGACCGCGCATTTCGCTGCCGCCAACCTCCAACCCGTCGTCTTCACCACCGCCATCCCCCTCTATCCCGCTCCCGCCAGCCTACTCGTTGGCCGCAACCTCCACTTCCTCGCCCTCCTCCAAAAATCACAGCCCCTCTAATTTCTGCGGCACGGCTTGAACCTCAGCGTAGTGTATTGCACAACCGCGGCGCGCTAAAATCTTCATCGGGAGAACGCATCCGTGACGTCAAATTCCGCAAATTCGATGATGATCCTGATCGCCGGACCCTACCGCTCCGGTACCAATGACGATCCCGCACTCATCAGAAAAAATGTAGAAAAGATGGAATCTTACGCGCTGCCCATTTTCCGCGCTGGACACATCCCCGTTCTGGGCGAATGGCTGGCGCTTCCCCTCGTCGCTCTGGCCGGTTCCACTAATATCGGTGACCAAGCCTTCAATGAGGTATTCCATCCCATCGCCGTCCGGCTCCTCGAGAAGTGCGACGCCGTACTGCGTGTCGGTGGACCGTCCGCGGGCGCGGACGAAATGGTTCGCGTCGGCCTAAGCCTAGGGCTGAAGATCTACAACCGCCTGAACGACCTACCGCCAGTTACTTAGCGGCCGCGCCTCACTCCTCGTGGGCCTTGATCAGACTTACGCTGATCCTGGGCGCCGCTTTGGGATTCGCAGTATCATCAACCCCGCGATGAGCGCCGCCGCCATCATAAACCTCATTCCCAAAGAGAATGATGCGCCGGTGTGGGTGTATGCGAAGCCGAAGATGTAAGGGCCGGCAAATCCCGCTACGCTGCCGACGGAGTTAATTAGTCCCACCGCCGTGGCTGCTTCTGCCTGGCTCAAGATCTCGGTGGGGATCGCCCAGAAGGTAGAGAGATAAGCCGTGAGCACGCCCGCGACCGTGAACAAACCAATGGTGACCCCGACCGAGTGGCCCGGAACGGAGAGGAAGAAATAGGCTATCCCGGCAACGAACAGCGGCATTGCAGCATGCCACCGTCGCTCCGCGTGCTTGTCGGAGTGCCAGCCATTGACCTGCATAGCTAGGAAAGCGGCCAGGAACGGCAGAGCGCCCACCATCCCGACGCGCATATCGGTGAAGCCCGTCAGCCGTTTCAGCATGGTGGGAAACCAGAAGACGAAAGTGTACTGGCCGATGTAGGCCAGGAAGGTGAGCGCAGCCATCCACACAATCGTCGGCGATCGCATGGCCTGCCACACCGTGATGGCGGCAGTGCAAGGCGGTGTCTCCTCTTTAAGTTTCTGCTCGAGCCATTTCCGCTGCTCGGTGTTGAGCCATGCGGCTTCCCTTGGCCAATCGGTCAGAAAGAAGAATGCAACTATTCCCAGTAGAATCGCCGGGGCTCCTTCGACCACAAACAGCCAGCGCCATCCCGGGAACCCCAGCCAGCCGCGGCCCAGAATCCAGCCCGCCAGCGGTGATCCCAGCACTGCTGACAGCGGAATGGCGCCCATGAAGTTGCTGGTGGCCTTGCCGCGGTCTTCGAAAATGAACCAGTGGCTCAAATATACGATGACGCCGGGGAAGAATCCCGCCTCCGCTGCGCCCAGCACGAAACGCGCCAGGTAGAGCTGCGACGGAGTGTGCACCAGCGCAGTTAGCATGGTGAGGGAGCCCCAGGCAATCATGGTGGCCGATATCATGCGGCGTGCGCTCCAGCGCTCTACCAGCAGCGCGCCCGGAATCTGTAATGCCAGGTAGCTGATGAAGAAGATTCCCGCCCCCAGGCCAAACACGTGGTCGCTGAACCCCAGGTCGCGCGACATGCCCAGCGCCGCGTAGGCCAAGTTCGTACGGTCTACGTAATTAACGATGTACAGAATGAACAGGAAGGGCAGCAGGCGCAGGCCGACCACGCGGCGAGTATGTTCGCCGATTTGTGTCGCGATGGGCGTCATCTTAGTGGAGGCAGCTATTGCCCTTTAGTATTCTGCGGGCAGTCCTGGGGCGGGGAAGTATATATCGGAATCAGGTCTTAGGTGCCTGGCAATTTACAGCAAGCCGACCAGTTGCGGGTAACTTCTGCTACCAGGCATAGCGCTCACGATCCGGACTGGCTGGTTTCGGATTTTGCATGGACGACGAGCAACTCTGACCTAACGCAGTAGAGGCGACAACCAGTCGCGGAGGATGCGGGTTTTGCACAGGCTACGGTTTACGGGCAATCGCATAGATCGCGTTCGTTTCGACGCTTCGCACATTCTGCTTGCACATACGGTCCAGCGTTGCGTTCCTCACCTTGTCTCGCGAGACTTTATCGAGTTGCTCAATCACGCTTCGATAGCCTGAGCCCAGCGCGATGGTCCAGAACTCCTCCGGCGAGTTAAGAGCCTGCACGCCCGATTCGGCGGCTATCTTAGCCGTATGTACGCCCCCTTCGAGCAGCATCGTGGCCAGGGCGGCGGGTTCGTTGATGCGGTCCCATGGGTTGTAGCCCTTGTAAAGATCTGGGCGCTCGTCGCGCACCGCCAGCCAAAAAGCGGAACTGCCTGGTTCCAGAACGCGCAGTCCCCAAGTGGTGATGGCCATCTGGCCGCCGGGTCGAACAAATCGCCATAGATGGCGGACTCCGGCAGACATGTCCGCCAGAAAAAATATACCGAGCACGCAGACCACCGCGTCAAACGTCTCCCGCGTGGGGTCTAGTGCTTCAATATCTCCATGCCGAAACTCCATGTGGGACAAGCCGAGCTGGGCCGCTTTGCTACGCCCCAATCGCAAAAGATTCTCCGCCAAGTCGACGCCCAGCACTCGTCCGCTTGGCCCAACTGCAAGTGCTGCTGGAATGGTAGACGCTCCGCTCCCGCAGCAGGCATCGAGAACCCACGCACCCGGCTGCGGCGATAATTGCTCTACGGTGCGCCCGCCGATTCGGTCCCAGAACGAGAGCGCAGGTGCGTCGTAAAGGTCTGCGGCAGTGTTATACGTCTGAGCTGCGATTGCCTTGACGTCATTCATTTCTTTCGGTCGCATTGCAGTGCTCTCGTCTTTTCCGGCGTGCAAGACCCGTCTCTTCTCACCGCTCCAAGTAGCGATTCATTCGCTCTTAATGAACGGGCTGTAGGTAACCCTTAACAGCGAGTTCCCCAATTTCTCGGCCCATGGCTTTGCCGACCACGGTTGAATTTCGGTAGTGCAATCCACCGCAAATCCTCGCTTCGGAGACTTCGTCAGCCCATCCCTGGATGGTCGTCCATTTGCGTTCCACCCCGGGAGCCGCAGGGCTGGTCATCATAACCGCCGGAATTGACCTTTCGCCAAACTCGCTTCGCAGGACGGCTGCTACCGCGGCAGATGTGATGCAATGCGCGCACGGATATTCTGGGTGCAGCGGCGTATCCACCAGCGGCTCCCAATCGGCCTCGCGGACAGTGGCGTCATTACCGTCGATGTCCCCGTTGCGTATCGCAGTAATCGGCCGCCAGAAATTGAAGGTGTACTTGGCATCGAATACCGCGATATAAGCGTCCGCCGCCGCGATCTCGACTAACGCGAATAACCGCGCGTTTTCAGCCAGAGTTCTCCCCGGCGCGGCAGCCAACTGCCGCACGATCGGGTCCCAACTCTGGGGACCTGTGATGGTCCAGAATTTCGCGATGTCCGTTTGTTCGTGGGTTCGTACGGTGCTCTTCTTCCCGCCAACTTCTTTAATTTCGTTGTAGTCTTTGGCCCATTCCCCGCTCGTCAACGGCGGCGGTGGCTCCGGTCGGAACTGCGAGCCGCGTTCCATCACCCACGGCGTCACACTTCCCCATTGCGATGCCGCCGGCAGCGGCGTCGCGACGTACTCGCCGGGAGTCGTTCTGGGCCTGTAGTTGTTCGGAGCATCTGCTCCATCCCCCGTGCGGAAAGCAAGAATCTCGCGGGCCGCGCTTTCGCCGACCGCCATGCCACTAGTCTTGCCGCTGCCATCAGGAATGCGCGCCAGGGAATCTGCGTAAGACGCATCTAGAGCACCCTTCTGGTCGGGAAAGATCTTGGTCAGAACAGCATGTGCAGCGGCAACGCCCGCAGCTTCCGGTGAACTTCCCGCCGGAGCAACTCCTTTCACACGGTACGGGGCGTAACCTCGCTCGATGGAGTTCACCGCGTCGAACATCGCCGTGTGAACCATCGCCATGGTGCGGGCCGCGGTAAAAGGCGGCTGCTTTGCCGTGGTTGTGCAAGCCAGCGCCCTTTCATTCCATTCGCTTACGACATCGGCAGCAGCCATTACCGGAGAGACTAGAACCGCTAGGAACAAAAACCACCTGCCAAGACAAGTGCCATTCATATCGGCCTCCGTCACCAGAACGTATCTGGTGCATTCTGGAGTCAAAGCTTAAACGAGGTGGGTGCTGGTAGTCCTGTAGGAAAGCTGCTATTTTCATCATACTTTTCTCAAGGAAATCTCTCGTGACTAGGGCGTCCTTCTATGAATTTGGCCGATTCCGCTTGGACATGAGTGGACGGCTGCTATTTCGGGACGAACAGCGCGTAGCGCTTACCCCCAAAGCCGTTCACATCCTTATTGCTTTGGTGGAGAGCTGCGGGAAACCTGTGGGCAGGGACGAATTGCTGCGCACCGTGTGGGGCGACACCAACGTCGAAGAAGGCAATCTCACCTCGCAGATCTCCGCCCTCCGAAAAGTTCTGGGGGAGGAGTTCATTGAGACCATTCCCAAGCTTGGTTACCGTTTCTTCGGGCCAGCCAAACCAGGGGCCCATGCGCCGCCTTCACCGTCACAGATCCAATCGCTGGCCGTGCTTCCTCTCGAAAATCTCACAGCTGATCCCGACGGAGACTATTTTGCCGACAGCATGACGGAAGCCCTGATCACTGGCTTGGCCAAAATTAGCTCCCTCCGTGTGGTCTCCCGGACTTCCATCATTCGCTACAAAAACACTCAGAAGTCCTTGCCGGAAATCGGTAAAGAACTGGGCGTAGACGCCATTGTTGAGGGCTCCGTACAGCGCGAAGGCGACCGCGTCCGCATCAGCGCGCGTTTGGTCCGCGCCGCCACGGATCAGCACATGTGGGGCGACGCCTACGACCGCGAGCTGCGTAATGTCTTGATCCTGCAAAATGAAGTGGCGCGCACAATTGCTCAACAAGTTCGAGCCAAACTCACGCCCGAGGAACATGAGCGTCTCTCCAATGCCCGTGAAGTCGATCCCGGAGCGTATGAACTTGCTATCAAAGGCCGTTACTTCTGGGTGAAACGCACCGAGGAATCGATCCATCGCGCACTCGCCCTCTTCCAGCAGGCCGTCGAGCGCGACCCAGGTTACGCTGCCGCGTACAGCGGGCTGGCGGACTGCTACTCCTCGCTCGGGTTTTCCTTTGACGTCGGTTCGCAGCGGCCTGCTGACGTACAACCGAAGGCCAAAGCAGCGGCTATGAAAGCGCTGGAGTTGGATGATTCTCTCGCGGATGCTTATACCTCCCTGGCTTATGTGAAACTGAACTATGACTGGGATTGGCCGGGGGCCGGGGTGGAATTCACGCGATCACTCCAGCTCAATCCAGGCTACGCAAACGGCCATCACTGGCACGCTCATTTCTTGCTCTCCAGCGGCCGCCTTAGCGAAGCGTTGGCGGAAAGTAAGCGCGCCCTTGAACTCGACGTGCTCAGCCCCATCATGAACGTCCATCTGGGGTGGCACTACCTGTACGCCCGGCAGTATGATCGCGCCCTCGACCAGCTTGCGAAAACCCTGGAACTCGACCCGAACTACGGCCTGGCTCATTGGTACCGAGGACTGGCATACCAGCAAAAAGGAATGTATTCCGAGGCTCTCCGCGAGCTGGGCAAGGCGCGCAACTTACTCAAGCACAGCCCTATCGTGGAAGCCGACATCGGACACCTGCACGCAGTTTCGGGAAGTACAACCGAGGCGGAAAGCGCCATTGCCAGGCTGAAAAAAGAATCAGCACGCCGCTACGTTAATCCGTTTGCGATTGCCCTCATCTACATCGGTCTGGGCCGGAACGACCAGGGATTTGAATGGCTCGACACCGCCTTTCGCGAACGCTCCGATATGCTGGTCTATCTCAGAGTTGACCCGCGCCTCGATTCCATTCGTTCCGATCCTCGATTTGCACTACTCGCCCGTCGGGTAGGTGTTCCCCATGTCTCGATTGACCGTGAATAGCCCGACAGAGAGGATCACCTGCATCAGCCTCACGGCTTCGCCGCCCCATCAATAAAACTCCCCACATTCGCCTTTAACTTCGCCAAATCCTCTTCCCGCACGTACATCATATGCCCCGCATCGTAATACTGCAGGGTAATGTTCTTGCGCAGCGCCTCCGGCAGGCCGAGATGGTCCGCAGTAAACTCCGTCGCAAAAAACGGTGTAGCCAAATCGTAATACCCGTTCTCAATCTCCACCTTCATCCGCGGATTCACCAGCATCGCCTGAATCAAATCCCCCTCCGTATTCGGCGACCCCGGAAACCCAAAATTGTCCCCCGCATTATGCTTCCAGTTCCATTGCTGATTGGCCTGGTTCGAGCCCCCGATATACACCTTGTCCTGGCCAAACTTCAGCTCCGTCCGCACATAATTATTCCAAGCCGCCGTAAACGGCCCGGTAATCGAAGTATCCTGCGGATCAAACTCCGCATATTCCCCCAGCAAATCGTAAGAAAATCCCGAAAACCGCGCATCCAGCCGCCCCGTAGTCAATCCTCGGCTCCGCTGCAGCTCTTTCATAAACTGCGGCAGCGCCACCCGCAAATCCGCCTTGATCAAATACTCCTCGCTCAAGCCCGTAAAGCGCGACAGCTTCTTGGCCATCTCCGCTTTTTCCCCCGCCGTCAGCTTCGAGCCTTTAATCAGCGCGCCCGCATACTCCGTCACCGCAAATTGCCGCGCCTCCTCCACAAACGCCTTCATGTCCGCCGGCTGCTCCTTCAGCATCTTGTGATACCAAGCCGTCGCCGCATAACTCGGCAAATAAAATACGTACGGCATATCCTCGCTGGGATTAAACGAAATCGTCCCCAAATCCAGCACCGAGGAAATCAGCACGATCCCGTTGAAATACATCCCATCGGTATTTTGCAAATAGTTGGAAAGCGCCGCCGAACGAAACGTCCCGTAACTCTCCCCAATCAGGAATTTCGGCGAATTCCACCGGTCGTTGCGGTTCACATACGTCTGAATCATCTGCGCGATGGACTTCACATCTTCGTCCACGCCCCAGAAATCCTTATCCGCCGCCTTGCCCACCGCTTTGCTAAACCCCGTCCCGATCGGATCGATGAACACCAGATCGCTCTTGTCCAGCAAACAATACGGATTCTCCACCACCTTGTACGGCGCCGGCTGCGGAGCCTCCGCGCTGGGAATCACCACCCGCTTCGGCGAAAACGATCCCATATGCAGCCACATCGACGCCGACCCCGGCCCCCCGTTATAGATAAACGCCACCGGTCGCGTACTCAAATCCTTCACATCGCTTCGTGTGTAAGCGGTGTAATACATCAAGGCCGTAGGCTCCTCCTTCTCGTTCTTCAGCAAAATCGTAGCCGCCGTAGCCTTGTACGGAATCGCCGCCCCGCCAATCTTGATCGTATGCTCCGTAACCGACGACTCTTCCTTCGGCGCAGCCGGAGTCGCAGCAGCAGCCGCCTCCGCGGGCTTGGCATCCTTATCTTTATCTTTGTCCTTATCCTGCGCCCACACCCCCGCCCCAAACTGCATCCCCAGCAATATCGCGCACACACCCCCAACCCGCAGTAAACCATTCATCCGCCCGCTCCTTATTCTGGAAAAGTATCGAAGACCATCCCCACCCAAAACCCGCACCGATTCTAACCCAAGCCCACGCCCGGACATCCCCCTATTTGACGCCGCCCCACGCAGATCGTCTTTCGCAAAGCCCTCGAAATCCCCCATTTTTCTCAGCCAATCCTTATGTCCGCCGTAGTACTCTCCGATCGTCAAACCGCAGGCCGTCCACATGTATCTGGCCCCGCCACACTTATCCCAGCATCGCCAATCTCCCTCAAAAATCACCGATTAGTACTTGACAAGTTAACTGCCGATTTGCTACACTCCACCATGCAGACACGCAGCCTCAACACCATCGCGTCCGCGCATGCCGTACCCTTCTCGCGGCGCAATTAACCCCCACGCATTCTCGCAATGCAGGAAATCCAACACGCCCTTGACGATTGGAGGATTTTTCAGGCAGTAACTACTTAACGACTAAAAATGGTCCGTAACCCATGCAGAATGAACACTTGCGAAAGGTTGTGAAAACACAGGGACTTTAAGTTCCTTTGTTTTCACAACCTTTCAAGAATCCCAGGGGGCCCGGCACTCCAACATGACCACCACCGCTCAATACCGCTCGATCTCCACTTCCGATTCTCGCGGCGCGATGTGCACCGCCGATCCCTGGTGCAAGCCAATCAGCGGCTTTTTCTGCCCATCCAGGAAATCCGCCAGCTCCAGGCGCAGGTTCCCCGCATTGGTCGAGTACGTCAAGCCCACCTCAAAGTCCACAATTCCCGCGCGGATAAATTTCTGGATCTCCGCGTCAAAGTGCTGCATGCCCTCGGTATCCCCGTCGCGCATGGCGTCCAGCAAACTCTTGCCGTCGCTCTCGCCCTTCTCCACGTACTCGCGCGTGCGCATGGTGGCCTTCAACACTTCAATTGCCGCAATCCGCCCACTGCCATCTTTCTTCGGCAGCAAACGCTGCGACACGATGTACCGGAAAGCCTTGGATAGCCGGGTGCGAATCGATTGCTGCTCGCTCAGCGGAAACGTTCCCACGATGCGTTCCACCGTTTTAGCCGCGTCAATGGTATGCAGCGTGGACATCACCAAATGCCCGGTCTCCGAAGCTTCCAGCGCGATCTCGATGGTTTCTCGGTCGCGCATTTCGCCCACCAGAATCACTTTGGGGGCTTGCCGCAACGCCGCGCGCAGCGCCAGCGCAAATGTCGGCGTATCGGAATGCAGCTCGCGCTGATGCATGGTGGATTTTTTATGCCGATGCAAAAACTCGATGGGATCCTCGATGGTCAGGATGTGATAAGCCTTCTCTTCATTCATCTTGTCCAGCACCGCAGCCAGCGTGGACGATTTCCCCGAACCCGTCGGCCCGGTTACCAGCACAATCCCGTTGCGCAGATGGATCAACTCTTCCAGCACCTTGGGCAGCTTCAACTCGTCGAATCCCGGAATTTTGTCGGGAATCACGCGCATCACCACCGCGATGCTGCCGCGCTGCCGGAAGATGTTCACGCGGAATCGCCCCACGCCGTCGATACCGTAAGAAAGGTCCGCCGATCCGTCTCGTTCCAGGCTTTTTTTGGCGTGCTCGGTGCTGGCCATCAAATCGTTGGCGATGTAATTCGTATCGTAGGGCGTGAGCTTTTCCAGACCCTTAAACTTCAACTCGATCAGCTGCCCATTCGATTCAATCTGCGGCGCGCGTCCCGGCGAAAAAATCAAATCGCTCACCTGCTTGTGCGCTTTCAGCATGGTGGTGATCAGTTGCGCGGTGTGAATGGTTCGCTGCGTCACCGGCGGCGGCGCTGCCGGTCCGCGCGAACCCACGACATGAGCGGACGCCAGCTCCGCCACATTCGCCTGTCCCGCTGGACTGATTGCTGGTACTGGAATTGCCGGAGACTTCTGCTCAGATACTTGTTCCCCTGCGGGAACCTGTGGCCGGGTAACCATTTTCTTCGGATCCTTGTATGGCCCAATGTGGCCCAGACTGCGGTTATGGTTAAGGTCGCCTGTAGTAGCGTTGACCGCCTGTGGCGTCGGTTGAGAGGCTTTGTATTGCCAGGAACAATCTTAGCGGTTCGCTTCGTGCGCGTGGAGCGCCACCACGCCAGCACTTGCGAGAAGATTACTGTCCGTTCGTACAGTCCGAAACTTGTTAAAGGGTTTCTAATGCAGGCATTTCCAGAATTTCCACAGAAAAGGCTCAAGGGCCAGTCAGAGACTTCGCGCGCATTTTGGCTGGAGAACAAACGAAAAGCAACGGTGGGAGAATTTTGTCAATCGCGCAGAGTGAGACGAAGTCCATTCTCGGTTTGCACGCTGACCGCGCTGAGATCGTCCACAATCCAATCCGCTCCCGCGTCCGCCAATTCCGCATCGGGCGCAGTGGTGCGCAGCGCCAGCACCCGCGCACCGGCAGCCTTGCCCGCGCGAATTCCCGCAGGCGCGTCCTCGACCACGACGCAATCGCGCGCCGCCAGCCCCAAAAACTCCGCGCCCTTCAAATACGGCTCCGGATCGGGTTTTCCGCGCGTCACGTCTGTCGAAGTTACCAGCAATTTCGGCACGGGCAGTCCCGCCGTAGCGATGCGCACCAGCGCCAAGCGTCGCGTGCAAGAGGTGACGATGGTCCAGGCATTCTCCGGCAAAGCGCGCAGCAACTCCAGCGCCCCCGGAAGCGGCACCACGCCATCGGTATCGGCAATTTCGCGCCGCTCCACTTCGCGATCCTCTTTTTCGTGGTCGCCATTCGGCAGCAACTCGCGAATCGTAGTGAGACTCGGCCGCCCATGCGCGCGCCGCACCACCTCCTCGCCATCAAAGCCGTGCTCCAACGCCCAGCCATGCCAGACCCGCTCCACCGCCGGCGTCGAGTCCACCAGCACGCCATCCAAATCAAACAAAATCCCCCGG
>DATFYV010000026.1:0-6128 GCA_035314845.1 Candidatus Acidiferrum sp. | reverse complement strand
ACGCGTGGGTCGCGGCCAGCATTTTTTAGATGTCTTGCGCAGACTAAACCGTCGCCGCCGTTGTTGCCTTTGCCGCAGAGCACTACGATGCGCTTGGCGATTTCCGGCGTGCAGAGGCGAAGCACGGTGTCCGCCACGTGTTTGCCCGCGGCTTCCATCAGCTGAGTGCCGGAGATCTTGTGGCGCTCCGTCGTGAGACGGTCAACCTCGCGCATTTCGGATGCAGTTAGTGCTTTCATAACGATTCGCAGGGTGGCAAGAGTTGATCGGGTGAGCGGATCGATCATGCCGAGATGGGGCGCAGCATGCTGCGCCCCTACAAAATCTGGACAAAATCACAGCATCCAGCCGCCGCTTACATTCACTACTTGGCCGGTTACGTATTCGGCTTCTTCCGAGGCGAAGAAGGCTACGGCCGCGGCCACATCTTCCGTGGTGGGGGGGCGGCCGATGGGAAAGCGGGCGTCGCGAATTTTTCTGGCTTCTTCGATGGTAAGTTCGTTTTCGTCGATGCTGCTCGGATTTACCACGTTTACGGTTATGCCGTTTTTTGCTTCCTCCAGGGCTAAGGAACGAGAGAGGGCTACTACCGCGGCTTTGGCCGAGGAATAGGCGGAAATCTTGGCCTGACCGAAGGCGCGCTCGGCTCCAACCGCGCCCATATTAATGATGCGGCCCCAGCGCACCTTGCGCATGTGGGGCAGAGCGGCGCGGCTGACGTACACCACGGTCATCAGGTTGGAGGCGAAGATGCTTTTCCAATCGTCCAGCGAGGATTCGCTGAGCGTGCCCCAGCGAAAATCGCCGACGTTGTTTACCAGCACGTCGAGACGGCCGAAACGATCGACCACGGTCTGCACCAGTTGTTCCGCGCGCGCGGAGTCGGAAATGTCCGTTTCCACGGCCACGCAATCCGCGCCGGCGGTCTGCATCTGCCGCAGAGTTTGTTGCGCGGCGGCTTTGTTGGAGCGGTAGGCAATCGCAACCCGCGCGCCATCTTTCGCCAAACGCGTAGCGATGCCCCGGCCAATGCCGCGGCTGCCGCCAGTCACCAACGCCACACGATTCCGCAAAGACATGCGTCCCTCACCCCAAAAAGCTTTCTGCCAGTATAGCCCAGGCGGAGTGCGACAGGCCCCCAGCGGCTAACGCCGACTTGTGGCGCATCGTTTACGGCCCGACTGAAGTCGGGCCCTCCTAGAATCCTGGCGCTCGCAACATCCACGGGTTACCAGGGAGCACACTCGAGGCGGGCGAGGATTACCGGAGGCGGGCGACGATGACGGTCATGTCGTCGGCTTGCTCGGGGGTGCCAGCCCATTCTTCGACGCTGGCCATGAGCGATTCGCAAACTTCGCGGGGCTCGCGGTTTTGCACGCGGATGGCGGCTTGCTCCAGGCGCGGGATGCCAAACTCTTCACCGTAAACATTTTCCGGTTCAATCAAACCGTCGCTATAGCCGATTAACAACGCATCGCACGGGACGTCTACCGTGCCCTCTTCAAAGGGGTAATCCTCGATGACACCGAGGACCATACCGCCTTTGTCGAGGTGCAGCGTTTCGGCGGGACAAAGTAGAAACGTGGGTAGATGCCCGGCGTTGCAGTAGCGCAAGGTGCGGGCGGCGCTGTCGTACACGGCAATAAAGAAAGTCGCGAAACGGTCGTCGCCGGTGTTGCGGACCAGGTGTTTGTTGAGGCGCGCGACCAGTTCCGAGGCACTAAGCGTTTCGCTGCCGGGGGCTAGCATCTGGCTGCGCAACGCGGCTTGCAGGCTGGCCATTAATAAAGCGGCGGAAATTCCCTTGCCACTGATGTCGGCGATGGCGATCGCTACTTGCGTGGGGCTGAGCTGGATGAAATCGTAATAGTCGCCGCTGACGGCGCGCGCGGCCTTGCAGATGGCGTTGATCTCCACGCCGGGCACGGACGGAATTTGCCGGGGAAATAGCTGATTTTGCACTTCCCGGGCGATGGAAATTTCGTTTTCCAGGCGCTGGCGGCGGGATTTTTCCTCGATCAGGTTGCTTACCGAGTTGGTCATTTCATTGAACGATTCACCCAGGACGCCGAGCTGGTCCTGGCGGTCGACGCGCACGCGATGGGTAAAATCTCCGGACTGAATGTAGCGCGTGGCGCTGTAGAGGTCGTCGACCGCGGTGGTAATGCGGCGGGTCATGACGATGCCGGTGAAGAGCGCCGCGGCTTCAATGATCAGCAGCGCGACGACCACCAAAATAAACGGCAACAAATAAATGATGCCGAGCTCGCCGATGGAGGAAAAGATGCGGGCGTTCAGGCTGGAGGGCCGGGCGTTGAAGGAGGCCACCACGGGCCAGCCTTTCTGAAGGGTCGCGCTTCCCTGGCGGCGGGAACTGTCGGCATTTTGCCCGCGCGGTTCTTCCTCCAGATACGCGGCTTCGAATTTGGAAACGCCGCTGATCATGGGATCGAGCCACAGGAGCTTTGGTTGCAGGGCGCGGTTGCGCGCGGTAATGCGCCGGACGGCGGAATACTTGGCATCGCCGAAGGGATAGAGCACGCTAGCGGAGCGGGTGGAATCGTAGCGCTCCAGAACGTCGACGTGCAGCACACCGAGGTCGGGAGCCAGGGTGGCGAGGAATTCCGGCGTAATCGGGACGCGCAGGGCGACTACGCGCAGGCCGCGCGGGGTGTCCACCCCGCGCAAACCCACCAGCGAGAGGCGGCCGCCTTGCTGCACCAGACCCGCGAAACGTCGCGCGCCCGGGCCGGCTACGGCGTGCAAGAGTTTTGGATCATCGGCGTATTCGACGACCAGGCCCGGTAGCTCGCGATCGTAAACCGCATGTTCCTGGGAAGCTACGATTTGTTCGGCGTCTGCCGGCGAGATACCCGGGGCCTTGGTGCCCAAGGCGGTGGCGATTTGTTCGGCGCCATCGGAGATCATTTCCACGCGATGCTGCAGATCGACGTAGAGCAGATACCCGCCCAGTTGCGTGTACAGGATGGTTCCGGTGAAGTAGACCAGGGCCGCGACCAACAATACGGGAACCAGCGCGATAAACAGGTAGGCGACGATGAGGCGGTCGCGCAAGCGCCAGAGCAGCCGGGTGCGCCACCAGCCGATCATGCGCACGATTAGGTAGACGGCGGCAATGGCACCCAGGAATTTGATAAAGCTGAGACCGCTGCCGCTGCCGCCCAAGACATAGACGCAGGCGCCCAAGAGGAAAAGAACAAGCGCAATCAGGTCGAGGCGCGAGAGGCGTCGCCAGAAGGCGTCTAGGTTGGCGCGGAAGGGTGTCATCGGCGAGTCAGTACCATACTAGTTTAACTGACGGGATGGGAGATTTTGCTAGCGCAAAGCGTCTGGAAGCCTGCATGGACCGAACGAAAGGGTGGTCGGCGGCGAGCTCGGCGGTAATTACCCTCTTCTCTGACCACGAAGCTGACGCAGCCGGTGAGACTTCAGCTCTTGTCTACCCGGCGCGGTTGGCGGGGTTGCTGATGCGGCTGTGATAGCGGCTGTAGGTGAAATAGATGACCAGGCCAATGATCAGCCAGATGATCAGGCGGGCCCAGTTAACCCAGCCGAGTTTGTACATCATGTAGCCGTTAAAGAGAATGCCCATCACCGGGACGAAGGGCACCCAAGGGGTGCGGAAGGGGCGGGGCTGATTGGGATTAGTGCTCCGCAGGACCATGATGGCGATGCAAACGATAACGAAGGCCAGGAGCGTACCGATATTCACCATTTTTCCGATGTCGTCGATGGGGGTGACGCTGCCGACGACGGCGGCTAGCAGGCCGACCGCTATGGTGTTTTTGTAAGGCGTGCGAAACTTCGGGTGGATGGCAGCGAAGAACTTTTTGGGGAGCAGGCCGTCGTTGGCCATGGAGTAGAGAACGCGGGTCTGGCCCAGGAGCATGACCAGCATGACGCTGGTTAGTCCCGCGAGCGCGCCCAACGTGATGACGTGGGAGGCGGTGGTCAGCCCGCGGTCGAGGAAGGCGCGGGCGATGGGGGCTTCGATGTTGACGTCTTGCCAGTGGACCATGCCGGTGAGCACGCCGGCGACGGCTATATAAAGGATGGTGCAGACAAAGAGCGAGACGATGATGCCGATGGGTAAGTCGCGCTGGGGATTTTTGGCTTCCTGCGCGGTGGTGGAGACGGCGTCAAAGCCGATGTAGGCGAAGAAGATGTAGGCTGCGCCTGCGCCGATGCCGCTGAAGCCAAAGGGAGCGAAGCTGTGCCAGTCGTGACCCCAGTTGGCGAAGGAGACGTATCTCCATCCGAGGCCGATGACGAAGAGAACGACGGCGACCTTAATGACCACGATGGTGGAGTTGAAGCGCGCGCTTTCCTTGATACCGATGGTCAGGATGGCGGTGATGACGAGTGCAATTACGAAGGCTGGCAGGTTGAAGCCGATTTCCATACCGAAGAGTTTTGGGGCGTTGACCAGGTCGTGCGCGCGGGAGACTAGGTCCGGAGATTGCGTGGCCATGATGGCGGCGATTTTGTCGAGGAAGGGTTGCGTGCCGGGGAGCAGCGAAGGGTCGGCGACTTGAGCCATTTCGCGGGCCACCATTTTTTCCGCGGTGTGCAGGGCGGTCCAGTGGTCGTAGGCCAGCCACAGGGGCATGCGGATATGGAAAATGTCGAGCAGTTCGATGAAGTGATTGGACCAGCCGCTGGAGACGGTGCTGGCGCCCATGGCGTATTCGAGGGTCAGGTCCCAACCGATGATCCACGCGAAGAGTTCACCGAGGGTGGCGTAGGCGTAGGTGTAGGCGCTGCCTGCCAGAGGAATCATGGCCGCGAATTCGGCGTAGCACAGGCCGGCGAAGGCGCAGCCCAGGCCGGAAAGCACGAAGGAAAGCATCAAGCCGGGTCCAGCATAGTGCGCGCCGAGGCCGGAAAGCACGAAGATGCCGGCGCCGATGACCGCGCCGACGCCAAGAGCGGTAAGCTGGAAGGGGCCCAGCGTGCGTTTCAGGCTATGCTCGCCCGTTTCCTGCGACTCGGCCAGCAGCATGCTTACGGATTTTTTGGCGAATAACGGATTGCCCATGCAACGCTCCTCCGGAAAATCGGCTCAGCTTCCTGATACGGCTTTGCGCTTGGTCCACACCAGATACACTGGAACGCCCAAGAGTACAATTACTAATCCGGGCCAGGCGGTTTGCGTGCGATAGAAGAGCAGCACGCAAAGGATTGCCGAGGCTAGCACGATGTATAGCAGCGGTAGAACTGGATAGAGGAAGGTGCGATAGGGGCGCTCGGCGGTAGGGCGCTTGACGCGCAGGACGATTACGCCGGCGACGGTGAGAACGTAGAAAATCAGCACGGAGAAGACTACGTAGTCGAGGAGATTGCTATAGAGATTTCCGTAGGTGACCGAGCCCGCGGCATCAACACTGCGCGTGCGCAGCGTGATGAGTATAGCCACCCATAGCCCTTGGAACACGAGAGCGGTAGCCGGGACACGTTTGGCGTTTAGCTTGGCCATGCCTTTGAAGAATAATTTGTCTTGGGCCATGGCGTAGGGCACGCGGGCACCGGCGAGAATTAGACCGTTGTTGCAGCCGAAAGTGGAGACGACGATGGCGGCGGCCATGATCAACGCGCCAGCGGGACCAAAGATGGCTTGCAGGGCGGCAGTGGCGACGCGATCGTCGGGAGCGTTTTGAATTTGCGCGAGCGGCAACGCGCAGAGATAGGCGACGTTGGCTAGCACGTACAGCGCGGTAACGATGAGCGTGCCGAAGGCCATGGACAGGGCTACATCGCGCTTGGGATTTTTCAGTTCACCGGCAGTGAAGCCGATGTTGTTCCAGGCGTCGGAGGAAAAGAGCGAGCCGACTTGCGCGACGCCGAAAGCTACAAACAAGCCCAGGACTCCAAAGTCGGCTGTGATGGTTGGGAAAATATGGCGGAGAAAGTTCGCGCCGGGTTCGATGAGAACCGGGTGACGGAAGTTCCAAACGTGAGAAAAATTATCGGCGATGGCGGCATGGTTGTGGGCCACGAAGACGCCGAGAAAAATCAGGCCAATCAGCGCTAGGGTCTTGGCGGTGGTGAAAATGTTTTGGATTAATTTTCCCAAGCGCACACCTAACGTGTTCAGGAACGTCAGGAAC
>DATFYV010000025.1:0-19331 GCA_035314845.1 Candidatus Acidiferrum sp. | reverse complement strand
ATGCTGATGAAGCGCGGCGCAGGCGTTTATTTTTGGGATGGCGACGACAATCGCTGGCTGGATTTCAGTTCGCAGCTGATCAATTTGAACGTGGGGCATCAGCATCCGAAGATGCTGGAGGCCATCAAGAAGCAAGTGGATGAATTGTGCTTTGCGGGGCCGAGTTTTGCCACCGAGCCGCGCGCTGAGCTGGGAAAAAAACTTTCGGAAGTTACAGGATTGGCGAAGACGTTTTTTACGCTGGGCGGCTCGGAAGCCAACGAAAATGCCATGAAAATGGCCAAGCTGGTCACCGGGCGACCGAAAATTATTACGCGATATCGTTCGTATCATGGGGCCACGATGGGAGCCATGAGCGCCTCCGGCGATCCCCGCCGCTTGCCCGTGGAGCCCGGTATTCCGGGTATCGTGCGAGTCTTCGACCCTTATTGTTACCGCTGTCCGTTTGGGCAAAAAGTGGAGACCTGTCACCGGGAGTGCGTCTCACATATTGAAGAAGTGATTCAGATGGAAGGGCCGAAATCAATTGCCGCAATTATGGTGGAGGGTATTACCGGTTCGAATGGCTTGCTCGTGCCGCCGGATGATTATTATCCGAAACTGCGAGCGCTATGCGACAAATATGGAATTTTGCTGATCACCGACGAGGTGATGAGCGGCTTTGGGCGTACCGGGGCGTGGCTGGCCACGCAGCATTATGGGATTCGGCCGGACATGGTTACTTGTGCGAAGGGATTAACCAGCGGATACATGCCGCTGGGCGCGGTGATCGTCTCGGACGTGATAGCGAAATATTTCGAGACGAATATGTTGTGGGGCGGATTGACGTACAGCGGGCACCCGGTGTCGTGCGCGGCAGCGGTGGCCAATCTGCGGATCTACGAAGAGGAAAAACTTTTTGAGAATGTCGCGGAGCGCGGGCGCAATCTGGCGTCACGGCTGGAAGCGATGAAGAAGAAATATACGTGCGTGGGCGATGTGCGATACAAGGGCCTCTTTAGCGTTTTGGAATTGGTGCGCGACAAAGCCACGCGCGAGCCACTGGCGCCATTTAACGGGAGCAGTCCGGAGATGGTGGCGCTTGCCGGGCATTTGAAGAGCAAGCATCTGTACGCGTTCAGCCGCTTCAATATGCTGTGGGTTTGCCCCCCGTTGATTATCAACGAGGCGGAGCTTAACGCCGGGCTGGACATTGTCGAGGAAGCGCTGGCGCTGGTGAGCGAGTCACTGGGCGCGGGCGCGGCGGTAGCGGAGCCGGCACGCTCGGCACGGTAGCCGCGGATGGCGTGAGTCGGAGCTACCAAAGAGCGCTGGAACTTTCCGGGAGTTGAAAGTTCTGGCCGGCAGGAAGCAAATCCAAAATTGCTTCGTACCAGCCATCGTATTCCGGATCGATGAGCGGGGCGTTGTGCCACAGCATGGTGAACACGCCACCGGCGGTCGCGGTGCGCTGGATAACTTGACGAATGCGCGCGAGGCCTTCTTCGCGCGGCAGGCCCATGTATTTCACCGGAGTGCAATCCATCAGCAGCAACGGGACTTCGATCAAATCGAGCTCGCGATTTTCAGCGATACTCCACGGCCGGTAGGGAACGGAAGTTCCGGCGCGAAAGCCGAGCTGATCGGCGAAGCCCACACTGCTGTCGTAACGCAGGCCGCAGGCTTCCCAGTCCAGCCACGTTGCGGGAGACCAGCGGAGATAGTGCTGACGGCCGCCGGGATATTTCACTCCCAGAGCTTCACGCAGGCGATCCGCTTCGCGAGAGAGTTCGGCGCGGGCGTGGAACGTGTCATAACCCGGGTGAACTCCCAATTCGAAATCCTGTTGTTGCAAATCGCGGAGCACGCGCTGGACTTTGGGATGAAAGGGATCGTAGCCCTCATCCATCGGCGTGCGCGGGCTGCCTTTCCAATAGAATGCGGAGTGCAGTCCGCGGGATTTTGAGATTTGCGCCAATTTGCGGACGAGGTAGAGGTCGGTGGGTTCCGTTGAAGACGCTGCCGCAAGAATGTCTCGCGCGGTGCAGGCTGGATTTTTGCGTTTCAAGGTGTGACCGACCGTGGCTTGCAGGGAGAAGGGAATGCCCACAAGGTCGATATCATGCGTAAGTTTGGTGCGCAGCGGCTGGCGTGCGCGCTTCCACAAGGGCCTCAGCGCACTGAGGACTTGTTCAAAGGCCGCGCCGTATTCGTCGACGATGGGACGCTCGAGGAAGTTGTGGCGAGCCGCAAGACTGGCGGAGGCGGGGAATCGCAGATGTTCGTCGCGCGTCGAACAGATGGTTTCTTCGGTGCGGCACAGTGTGAAGAGCGTGGCGAGGAGAATGTCGGCACTACAGAGGAAAGAAGAATCCGCAGACCTCTGAAAGAGGGGCTGATGGGGGCCCGAGCGGACGTCGCAGAAAGGGAGGATCAGCGGGGACTCTCCGGCGTTTCTGCCGGGAAAGGGCAGACAACTCGCTTGCACGACGGGAAAATCTCCCGCGGCGAGGCGTTGAAGAAGCGCGGGTGAGGCGTGTTCGATGTGGATTTGCGCGGGCTGGCCGGAGGCGAAAGAGATGGATGTCTGATGATTGGTTACCTCGATTTGCCAGGACAGAAAAAACTCGCGAGTCACGCCCGCGCGGCGAGCCAGTTCCTTGAGCGCGTAAATTCTGGCCTCCGGGGTTAAGACCAGCGGAATGTCTGCCTCGGACATGCGATGTTTCTTGTTCCTCCCATTCGACGACGAAAGTTTCGTTACCAACTGCGATGGTTATGAAGACTTCTAACGCCAGGATTCACGCAGCAAGGTCACTCCCAAGCGCTTGGTTTGCGAAAGAAAAAGCATGGGATCGCGCGTTTTTAAGGCTTTGATCATCTGGCTGCAGGGGCGATAGGCTCCGGAAACGGGACGAACCTCGAGGCTGCGCGGGGCGTGCAGCAGGCTGCAGCGAAGAGTCAACTCATCCTCGGGGAGCTGCTGCTCAAACACATTCACGGCGGCGTCGAGTTCGCCCGCGCAATGCGCGTCCGCCCCGCCCAGAGTGGGCTTGTTCAGCTGAAGCGCGAGCTGCCGCGCGGATTCATTCTCGCTTGGCGAGCATCGTGCATTGTGAGCTTCGATGAAATCGACGGAGGAGAGCAATTCCTCGTCGAGAGTATGCGCTTTGTAAGGATGCGGCAATACCGACAGGCCGCCTTGGGCGCGAATGTTCGCGAGGATTTCGCGCGAGGAACGGGAGCGGACTTCTTCCCGCAAAAACATGCCGATAATGTCGCCCTTCTCGGACTGGTACTCCGCGGCAATAACCACAAATTTGGGTTGGCCGTTGGCCAGCGAGCGTAAATCGCGCGAACCCTGGATGCTGTTGTGGTCGGTTACTATGAGCACATCGATTTGCGATGCGCGCGCGCGGGCCAAGATTCTTTCCGGTGACAGCAGGGAATCGAAAGAATGCCGCGTGTGCAGATGAAAAAGGCAGCGATAGGGCATTTACTCGCCCCTTCTGCTTTTCGGCGAGACCAGATAACGCCCCAGCATCGCCAGTTCGCGGAGGTTGGGAAGCGGGTCGGAGGGCCAGACATTGGATTTCACGCGGGGGCTGAGAAAATCACCCGTAACCTCGAACAGGGACTGGGGGCGGCTTTTTAAATGATACAGCTCTCCGGAGATGGAGAACGGCCAGTGGAAGCGCAGGTCACGGTCGTAGGCATCGGTGAACGTCAGTTGCTGACCATCCGCCATGCGACAAAGGTCTCCGGGAAAGTCCGCGCCGGCCGCCAGAGCGAGATCAAGGGAGCCCCAGAATTTGGGATTGACCTCGATGAGCTTAAATTCATTGTCGCGCGAGTCGTGGCGAAACTCGACCATGGCCACGCCGTGCCAATGCAGAGCGTCCAGCACTTTTCTGCCGCAGGCTGCGAGCTTGGGGTCATAAAAACTTTGCGCACAGGTGCTCACGCCGCCGCTAGCGGGATATTCGCGCACGCGCCGGTGCATGAAGATACGCTTGCAAACGCCGTGCTGGTAGGTGGCAAAAAAGCCGCAGCCGTATCCGGGGATGAACTCCTGCAGTAATGGAGGCTCAGCGTTGCCGGGCAACCCAGTAAAAAACGGTGCGCACAAGCTTTCTAATTCGTCCGAGTTGCGCGCATAGCTCACGGAACGTCCGGCAGATTCACGCTGCGGTTTGACCACCACCGGATATTTTAATTCTTTGGCCAGGCGCTCCACTTCCTCGAGGGTGTGAGGTACCGCGGATTGCGGCGCGGCAACACCGACACGCACGGCTAGCTTACCCATGCACGTTTTGTTCGCGGCGAGCTCGATTTGCCGGGCATCGGCGAGCTCAATCTTAACGTAGGGAAGAAAGTCGCTGATGTGGCGGGCTAGGGCGAGCGTTTTTGGATAGCTCACAGGCATCATTAAATCGAATGAATCGGAGCTCACAGCGTCCAGCGCGCCAGCGAGGAATGCATCGATGCTCTTATCCGCAAGGGGCAATGCTGCCCGACAGTAGCGGCTGGAGCAAACCGGAGAAAAAGGAGAAATGGCGAGAATGCTGACGCGCGCGCCTCTGGTCCCGAGATGCCGAACAAGACCAAGGGTGTGTTTATAGTGTTCATCGGTAACCAGGATAGAGAATCCCGAGAGATCGGCGGGATCGCCGCAGCGTCTGGAGCGCGCCGTGGAATCCGCGAGCGGTGTTGTAGTAGTGGCGGCCATGGGCCCAGCGGTGTTCAGTGACGCTCCAGAAATTCAGAAATTTGATGCTTCGCAGACGGCCGCGAAAGTTCGCAGAAGTTGCGGAAAGCCCAAGCTGTCGGCCCTTGGATATACGGAGTCTAAAGCCTTTATGTTACGGGGATAAGACAATCCCCGAAATGCAAACTAGCGTTTGCACGATTGTAACAATGCTGTCAGACGCCAGTGACATTGGCGAAGCCGTGGAGTCTGGCACCGATGTAGCTGTCCCTCATCGCGAGCGGGACAGATGACCGCAACCCAGTAGAGCACAACGATCACTTGACGCCGAGTTCCTGAAGCGTCTGGCGCATAAAGACTTCGCCTTTGTGGTGCCGTATTTTCAGCGCGACGCATTGCACGCCGAAAGGAAGGCCAGCGCACCAGCAGCAACGGCAGCATCCACGCGGTTTGCCTGGATATGGAGTGAGCGCTGTTGGGGAAACTCCTCGCTACAGATCAAAGCTAAATAATGAGTCGGTGATGTCCCAAATTGCAGACTTTAGAAATTTCGGATCCTTGGTGTAAAAAAGAAGCTGGCGCACTCGCGGCCGGCACAAAAAGCCCATGTGTTGCATTACGCTTTTCAGCTTAACGGCTTCGGGATGTTCGCCAAACACCGCCCAACGAACGCCGAGCGACTTTTCTGCTCGGGCTTGACGAAGCAATACAAACAGAAACTGTTTTGCCGAGGTGGCGTTTTCGCCCACGTGCCACTGACAGACGCGCAAGTAACGCTGCCCTGAGCCATTTTTTGCGATTAAGAAATATTCCGGAGCAGACCCCGTTTCCAAGCACGTGTATTCGCTGTCGGGGTAGCGCCATTCTCGAGATTCGCAGTCTTCAAATAAGCCGATACGCTCCGAATTGGCGGGAGGGTGGATGTCGTTCGCCGCAACGGCCCGAATATCTCGCGGTTCGGGAAAAATCAGACGCACTAAGAAGAACAGCGCGGACTGAGCTATGCCAACAGAGAAGAGAGCCAACCGCTGCGCGTTGCTGAGATTGGGCGTGCGCCGCGCCGCAGCCCACGGACGCAGAATCCAGAGGCATTCCACGAGCGGAAAGTCCACCGGGCGGCAGCCAACAAGTTTATGGAAAGGCCGAATTTCGTCGCCGGCCGAAACGATGACTGGTCCCCACCCTTGCGCGCGGCTGGCGCGATATAGCTGTTCCAGTACGATGATGGCCGCCGATAAGAACGAATTTTCAAAGCCGCGTATTTTCTCTTTGCGAAAATCTTCATGGACGAAGAGGTATTCCGTGCGAGAGACACGCGCATCGAGGCCACGAAAGCGGGTGCGCAGCGGTATCAGCGAAAAATGTCCGACGATTCGGGCGTCATCGGTTTCCACAAGCGCGTGCAAAGCGGGACCGCCCGGGCCATCGCGCACCCAGCGGCGAAAGTCGTCGAGAGGTATCTGCGAATTCGTGAGGCGATTGAACTCCCGCAGGATGGACTCTTCTTCCACCGACGCCAGGGGGCCACGCACGATGCGCAAATTAAGCATGCAGCTTGGCATCCAGCAGTAATCCGGCATTTTGATAGCGGTTAAGGCAAGAACTCAGAAACGTTTCTGCGCTGATCCATTTTTCGCAGTGGCGGCTCTGCTCTTGCGCGTTATTCCAGAAAAGATCGTTGATTTCGGGCGGTACCTGCAGGGCCTCCATGGGGTTGTGCCAATCGAGAGCAATGCCGCCCCAGCCCCATTTCCGGCTGGCTTGCAACACTTCAGTGGTTAGCGATGCGGCGCTCTCACCAGTCAGGCGGGCGCCCGCTTCCACGTTTCCATCCATCAGCGCCAAGGGAATTTCAAGAAATGGAAAGGGTCGCTCGTTCTGGAAATCATAGGGGGGGAACGCAAAACATGCGCCGTTACGAAACCCCGGCGCTTCCGCAAAACCCAGCGTGGAATCATACAAAAGTCCCGCGGTTTCCACGACGCGAAAAAATGCCTGGTGATTGCTGAAACGGAGCCAATGCTGGCGGCCACCCAGCGGCCGCGTGCCGATGGCGGCTTCGATGGCTGCTAGTTCCGGCAGCAGATTGGCCTGCTCGACGATGCTTTGATACGAGCCGTGCATCGCGACGGCAAATTGTTTTGTCGTGGCGACGCGCAGGCCACGGAGAAGGTCCTGCAGCGCATAGTTTGGATCGCGCCGATCGCCATGAACAGCCACCACAAATACTGTCGAGGTAAAATGGTACTTATCGCTGGTATTGGCGAGCATCGCAAGATATTCGCCAGTGCGATCGCCGCGCAGGAGATTCAGTATCGCGGATAGATTGGCTCCCAGAAACGACCAGCTCTTGTAGGGCCAGTAGGCAATCAACAGATTTTTAAACAACCTTACCAGCGCGGCCCGGCGATTCGTATAGAAATAATCGACGTCATGCGAGCAGATTACGAAGTGTTCGATTCCGGGAACCGGCGAAGGCGCCTTCGTTAATTCCTGTGCGTGGCCGCTGCTTTGGAAATGGCTTTCCAGCCACGCCATCAGCAGCATGGCATGTGGCTTCCGCATCGACAAACCGCGCTTGGCGAATACGGTCTCGCCGTACGGCACGCGCCCAATGGAATCCCGCGCGGTGATGTTTGCTTCGTAGCTCGAGGAAAGCCAGATAAATAGCTCGCCCAGCCAATCCGGCAAGCGCGTAGCTGGATCAACATCGAAGGCGAGGTACAGCTCTTCATTGGCAAAGCGATGTCTGGCGAGTTCTGGAATGGCCGCATCACAGATATTCGCGCGGTAGAGCGCCGGAATGTGGACCGTGCGTCCATCTTCGACGCTTGGCGTCTTTGCGTAAAGGAAATGCCTGGCCGATGCGGGGGCATCCGATCCGGGAGCTATGACGCGATGACCGTAAATCGCCGCAAACACACGGAACGCGTAGTCCATTCGAGCTCGCGTGGCGGAGGGTATTTCGGGTCCAAATGTTAAATATACCGGAGACGGTTCGCCGCTCATCGCAACCCAAGAAAAGGATTTATCGTGAAGCGCATTAAGTTGATTGAGGCCGTTAGACAGCGCCAAGTAGCAAATTATCTCGTAGGCGGAGCCGAATCACATGAACGACTCATGAATGAAGCACGAGCGGGATGTGACGCACGTGAGCGATGTGTTCCTGGCGCCGCCAAATTCAGAGTGCAGTTTCCACCTCAAACAAATCGGCACACTGGCGAGTCAGCTGCACGCGGTTGGAAACGCCGAGCTTGTCATAAATCTTCATGATGTAGTTCCGGATAGTGTGCTCGCTTACACCGAGGTCCTCTCCAATTTCGGCGTTGCGCATACCCTTTACTACGCGCCCGACCACGTCCTTTTCCCGCGGCGTCAGTTGCGCCATGCCCTCCGGGTTTTTCGGCAGCATCTTCGATTCCTTGTTCAAAGCCTCAAACACGAACCCGATCTGATCGTTGCTGGCCCAAATTTCGCCTTCATGCACTTTGCGCAAGCATTTCGCCAGTAACCGGAAAGGCTGGTCGCGCGAAACCACGCCGCGCGCGCCGCTGCGAAACGCTTCCAGCACATGCTCGCGCCGCGAATCGTTCAGCAGCGCCACTGCGGAAGTTTGCCCTTCATGTTCGCGGATATGTGCCAGCACCTGATAGCCGGCGGTTGCGCCATCTTTGAGATCCACGCTCACCAGCGCCAGTGCGGGCTTGAATTGCTGTAACTTGCGAACCGTGTCCGCGGAACTCAGCGAATGGCCCACTACTTCGAAATAATTCTGGCAGCGTTTCAATGCCCCAGACAGCATCTCCACGCCCAACAAATCTCGTTCTACCAACAAAGTCGGAATTTGCGCAGCTCTAATCTTTGGATGATCCGTCAAACCGCACCTCATGGAGTAGTTTCGTTGTGAGAACTGTACCGGAGTAGCGGTCGAAACAAAGTAAAAATTGCATGAACAAATTGGAACATCGTAACAACATGGAGGAAAATCGCTAGGCATCTCGCTCGCGGGTAGACAATCGCGGAGCTGGGGATGAATTATTCAACAAATTGTAATATTGCAGTCACAGTAGGCGTCCGAGAGGCGGATTTTCACTCCGAAGAATCTCTTGCAATCTAAAAATCCAGCGCATTTGTGAGTGTAGTGCGCTACTTGTAGCGTAATTCTGCCGCATCAGCGCCAATAGAAATCCTTCCAACCACGCCCTAGCCGGAGAATCATAGCAATTCCCCTTTGGTTACAAGTCACCAACGAACTCGCCCCGCAAAGCATATCGTTGCAGTGGGACAATTGTACTCAGACGACTCCCCACACTGCGTGGCCTTGTCCCTGCATCCGCCTATCAACACGCGACATTCCGCCCGCATTGTTACAAACAAAAAACAAGCTGGAGTGTGACATTTCTGTTTTTTGAGGGTGTTTTGCTCTGGTACCTTCCTAATCTTGCCACACTGCGCAATCGCAAGTAACCTCCCACTGCAATTGAATCTATCGCTCGTGGATGAATCGTTCGCGCACCCGTTTTGACCTGTTTGAGCCTCGGGCACCCCGCCCCTTCCGGCCTCGAACGGTCGAGTCACCAAAGGAAGCATTTCCGCGCTGATACTTTGGCAGCAGTCAAACGGAAAGAATTCCTTTAGTGCGTCCGCCTTGGACGGCGGATGCGAAGATCGAAGCCATCGATCGGCGATTTCCAAATTAATCCTTCCCAGGGGATAGCGTTTTTCTCCAAGGAAGAGACTTACGCGCGGAGTCGCTGTAAGTCAGAGGGCGGAGCTACATGCATCCGTACGGGGCCAAGTTGAAGTCTCACAGCGAAGCCATGCCGCTTGGCTGGTACGCGGTTTATACCCGTCACCAGCACGAAAAATCCGCGGCGCAATTCCTCTCCAACAAAGGGTACGACGTTCTATTGCCGCTCTACGAGTCGCGCCGGCAATGGAAGGATCGCCTGCAGGTCGTACTCCTGCCACTATTCTCCAGCTATCTTTTCGTGCACGCCGATCTGGACCGCCGGATCGACGTTCTGCGCACGCCCGGAGTGTGCTGGCTGGTCTGCAACGCTGGCGTACCGGCGGCGCTGGCCGACAACGAAATCGCCGACCTCCGCCGCCTGACGGAAAATCCCGGCAACTTGCAACCGCATGTATTCTTAAACTGCGGTGATCGCGTGCGCGTCGCCAAAGGGCCGCTGGCGGGGCTCGAAGGCATTCTCGTTCGCGAGAAGAACAACCACCGTGTGGTGCTTTCGGTGGAGCTGTTGCAACAATCTGCTTCTGTGGAGGTGGACTTAGCGAGTCTCGAACCCGCAGTTCCTGCACCGAAGCCTTCCGCAATTCAATTCATTGACTCACGATGCTTCGCCTAACGGCTGCATTCGCTTGGGTGTCCCGTAGTTCGATCGTACTAGTCGGGAATCTCGAGGAGGTTAGCCATGGGGCCTGAAGAGCACAATCAGGGTAACGGGCGGGGAAGTGGCCGCCCAATCGTGCCACGAGACAAGATGACAAATTTTGGCGCGACGATAACGGTTCCGGCCAGCCGCGCCTACACTACGCAGCCGCAGAATGCCTTCAATTGGGAGCAAGCCGCGCGCATTCTGCGTAAGAATCGCGTTTTCCTGCTAGCCGTAGTTCTTTTGGGCACCATGATTTTTGCCGGCTATGCTTTTCGCATCAAGGATTCCTATCAGCCGGTAGCTAGCTTGCAGATCGATCCGCCGGGATCGGGAGCGCTCTCGCTGCGCGACGCGGAAAATAGCATCGAGAACAATCAGGAGTATCTCGAAACGCAAGCTGAGATCCTGCGCAGCGACCAACTGGCAACGCTGGTGATCCGCTCCCTGCATCTGGACCAAAAAGCGGAGTTGGTGGGCGACAAAAATCTGAAGCGCTATGCCAAGCTCCAGCTCGGGGACGCTACCGACGCGCCTATGCCGGGTGAAACGCTGCTGCAGGAACAATTCAGCGCCGCGGAGCGCACCCCGCTGGAAAAAATCGCACTGCGCGTATTCCACGACCATTTAAGCGTCAGCATCGTGCGCGGTAGCCGCCTGGTGGAAGTGAGTTTCGCCGGCAATAATCCCCGGCTAGCGCAGCAAGTCACCAACAATTTGATCTCCCAGTTCATCGACCAGAATTTCAAAACTCAGTATGTCACCACCATGCAGGCGTCGGACTGGTTGTCCAGCCAGCTCAACGACATTCGCCAGAAGGTTGAAGAGTCCAATCAGGCGGTGGTGGATTATCAAAAGCGCTATGGCCTCGTTGAGGAAGACGATAAAGACGGGCCCTCCATTCAGTTGGCGAACAGCGTTAGCCATCAGGTGAGCGAGGCCGCAGCCGATCGCATTCAGCAGGAAGCCTACGTGCGCATGATCGATACCGGCCAAGCGCAATCCCTGCCGCAAGTGCACTCCAGCCTGGTGTACCAGAGCGTGACCACGCAACTTGCAGAGGCTAGTGCGAAACTCGCGGAAGCCAAGGCCATCTACGGGGTCGAGAACAGCAACTACAAGAAGCGGCAAAACGAAGTGAACGAACTGGCCGCGCAGCGCGAGGCCGAAGAGGAGCGCATCGTCAATCAGGTGCGCACCGCCTATTCCGCGGCGCGCGAGCGCGAAGATCTGATGCTCGCATCAATGTCGCACTTGAAATCGCAAATGGGCGACACCAGTGAAAAGATGGTGCGCTACCGCGTCTTGAAGAACGACGCCAAGGCGAACAGCGACCTGTACAACACTTTGCTGGCGAGACTGAAGGAAGCCGGCGTTTATGCTGGGCTGAAGTCCAGCAACATTCGCGTGGTGGACGCGGCAGCGGCACTCGATAAACCGACCGGTCCGCATCGCGCGCTGATCATTGCCGCTGGAGCGCTGTTCAGCGGCATCTTTGGCCTGGTGTTTGCTTTCGGCCGCGAGAATCTCACCAACACCATCCGCACCCCGGACGACATTCGCGCCTGGACCGGATTTCCTTCCCTGACCATGATTCCTCTCATTCGCGCGTCGGAAACGCAAAGAAAATTGCACGGTTCGCTGAATTATTACGCGCCTGGCGGGACGCTGCCCGGTTTTCGCAGGAAAGAAAAAAGAGAGCTGCCGAAAATTCTCTCCAGACTGAGCCATACCCTGGAGGCCGAGGCCTTGCGCGAACTTCGCAATGCCATTCTGTTCTCCCGCGAGCAGAACGCACCGAAGGTGATTTTAGTGGCCTCCTCCGCGGCAGGCGAAGGGAAGAGCACCGTGGCCTTGAACCTGGCCATCGCACTTTCGCAGTGCGCCAACACTTGCCTGATGGATGGCGATCTGCGTCGCCCCATGGTCAGCAGCGTATTCGGTCCCGCACCCGCCACGGGCTGGACGCACGTGGTAACAGAATCGTGCGGCCTCGAGCGTGCGCTAATCCATCTGCCGGATTACCCCAATATGTGCTTGCTGTCCGTCGGCCGTCAGCCCGCGAATCCCGGCGAGTTGCTGGCCTCGGAGCAATTGAAGACGCTGGTGGCGACCCTGCGCTTGCGTTTTGAATACGTTGTAATCGATTCGCCGCCGGCAATTCCGTTTTCGGATGCTCGGCTGCTTTCGCTGCTGAGCGACGGAGTAGTGGTTGTCGGCCGCTATGGCCTCACCACGCGGCGGGCGTTGACACGCTGCGTCGAGAGGTTGCAGGAATTTGGTGCGTCGATATTGGGTGTGGTCGTCAACGGCATGGATTTCTCTTCCGCCGATTATCAGTACTACAACTTCGGCTACAGCTCCGGGAAATTGCACGGCAATGGCTATTACTCAGAGACTGCGGGCTTGATCGCGGGAGAATCCGCAGCTCAGGAGAAGACTAAGGGCAAGGCGGCGGGCGCATGATGCACGCGGTGCGGAATTGTTTTCCAGAAGGAGTAGCCATGAATGTGTTTCCTAGGGGTAAAACGGTGCGCCGGGCAACTGCGTTCATCTCTTTGCTAACTTTTTTGGCCGTCCCGGCATTCGTGTTTGCGCAGGACAACAGCGCAGATTCCCAGAAATCAGCGACGCAAAGTACACCAAGCGGCGACTATCAGATTGGCCCCGGCGACGTGCTGGCCATCACCGTCTCCGACGCTCCGGAGTACAGCGGAAAATATCGCGTTAATCATTCAGGTTTTCTGGAAATGACCGCTTTTCCCAGTCCTGTACAAGCACAGGGAAAAACTCCGGCGCAACTGTCGGTGGACCTGGCGAAAGCGCTTGAAGACGCCAAGCTCTATACCAATCCGACGGTAAACATTTTCGTTGAGGAATACCATAGCCGCACGGTGACCGTGGTGGGCGCGGTAGCCAAGCCTTCCATCTATCCATTGCAAAAGCGGACCACAGTGCTGGAAATCATCTCGCAGGCCGGAGGTTTGCTGCCCACTGCGGGGAATCGCTTGACGATTGTCTCGCCCGTGACTGGCCACGATGACAGCGCAAGCCCCGCCACGACGACCCGCGCCTTTGATTTGGGCAAACTGGAACGCGGCGCCGAGCCAGGAAGCAACGTGGAAGTTCACGACGGCGATGTGGTGAGCGTCTCGTTGGCCGAAGTCGTGTACGTGGTGGGCGCGGTGACCAAGCCGGCGGGATTTGCTTTGCCGGATCAAAGTTCCGGCATGACCGCGCTGCAAGCTATTGCCATGGCCGGCGGCATGACTTCCGTCGCGGGTAGCCACAATGGCCTGATTATCCGCCGCTCCGCGGACGGCACGGCGCAGGAAAATGTGCCCATTGATATCGCCAAGCTGTTGCAGGGAAAAACGCCGGATGTTTTTCTGAAGGGCAATGACATCCTCTTTGTTCCGATTAGCGGCGCCAAGCAGACGCTGCACGCCATGGGAGAAGTGGCCATGTCCGCCCTCAACGGCATTGCCATCTACGGCGTCGGTTATCGCGCAGCTGGAATATAAGAATTCGCAAGGAATTCGCTTTAAGTGGTTTGACTGGTTCACTTACTTCAATCACCCAAGGGGTTCCCACATGTCTGCAATCGTTGCTGGTGCCGCAAGCGCGCTGGAAAAAGAGTCACCCAATGTTTCTGGTGCGGCGGCACAACCCGCGCGCGGATTCGACTTTCTGGATCTCAGGGCGCAATTTGCCACCATACGCGAAGAGGTGATGCAGGCCATTTCCGGAGTGATGGAGAGCCAGCTCTTTATTCTTGGAAAAGAGGTCCGCGCATTTGAAGAAGAAACGGCTGCGCTGCTCGGCGCCAAGCATGCCATTGCCTGCGCTTCGGGTTCGGACGCTCTGATGTTGGCGCTGATGGCGCTGGGCATCGGGCCGGGCGATGAAGTGATCACCGCGCCGTTTACCTTTGTGGCCACCGGCGGAGCGATCGCACGCGTGGGCGCAACGCCGGTGTTCGTCGACATCGATCCGGTGACCTTCAACATTGACCCGGCAAAAGCCGCGGAGGCGCTGACCTCGCGTACGCGTGCGATTATGCCTGTACATCTCTTTGGGCTGTCGGCGGACCTCGAACCGCTGGTGAAAGTTGCCAAGGAGCGCAACGTCGCCATCATTGAGGACGCCGCTCAGGCCATCGGCGCGCGCCATCACGGAAAGGCCGTAGGAACCATCGGCGAATTCGGATGCTTCAGTTTCTTCCCCTCAAAAAATCTTGGCGGCGCGGGCGACGGCGGGCTGGTGACCACCGAGGATGCCGCGCTTGCAGAGCGCTTGCAGCTTCTCCGCGTGCATGGCAGCCGCAAGAAATACCATCATGAGATTCTTGGCGTGAACAGCCGCCTGGACGCGTTGCAGGCGGCGATTTTGCGCGTGAAGTTGCGTCACTTGGAAGCCTGGAGCCAAGGGCGGCAAAGTCGTGCGGCGCGCTATGGCGAGATTTTTGCGCAAGCCAACTTGCTGCAGCATGTAACTTTGCCGCAAGCACCCGAAGACTACTACCACGTCTACAACCAATACACGATTCGCTGCGGCCGCCGCGACGAATTACGCCAGCACCTGCAGCAGCGCGCGATTCCCACGGAGATTTATTACCCCGTGTCGCTGCACCTGCAACCGGCATTTTCCTACCTGAACTACCGCGAAGGGCAGCTTCCCGTTTCGGAGGCCGCCAGCCGCGAGGTCTTGTCCCTCCCCGTCTTTCCGGAGCTGAGTGATGCGCAGCAGGATTCCGTCGTCGCCGCCATCGCAGACTTCTATCTGCCGCGGAGCTGAGCATGGCGCAACAGGTCCCCATCGTGCCGTCGTCCTCTCCTCCATCGCCCGTATCCGTAGCGCCCGCATCCTTAGCGATGGGCGCGCCGGGTTCGCCCGCCGAGTATTGGGAGCAACGCCTCACAAAGCTCGGCGGACTCGACGGCGTTGGATTTATCGGCTTCGGCCTGGCGTACAACGAGTGGATGTACCGGGTGCGCAAGCGGATCTTCCTCAAACACATCCGCTCCGTGGCTTTTGATCCAAGCACCGCGCAGGTTCTGGATGTCGGCTCCGGCACCGGGTTTTGGGTAGAGGTGTGGAAGAGCCTGGGAGTAAAAAAGTTGACGGCCTCGGACATCACTGTGGTTGCCTCCGAGAGGCTGCGCGAAAAGTATCCCGAATATCGCGTGTTACGCATGGACATCACCTCTCCGGAGGCCGGCGCACCTGGCCAGCAGTACGATCTGATCTCCGCGATTGACGTGCTTTTCCACATTGTGGACGACGGCGGTTTTTCACGGACGTTTACCAACGTCGGAAGACTGCTGAAACCGGGCGGATTCTTTTTATTCAGCGAGAATTTGCCGCATCGCGCCATTCCGCACTCGGTAACCCAGGTAAACCGTTCGCTGGAGAGCGTTTCGGCGGAAGTGGCGGGCGCGGGAATGCGCATTGTGAAGCGCGTACCCATGTTCGTGGTGATGAACGCGCCAGTGGATGTGCGATCGGCGTTCCTATTGCGGCTGTGGAAATTATTTATGGCGCCGCTGCAGCACTTTCCTGTTCTCGGCAACGCCTACGGCGCCGCACTTTTTCCCTTGGAGTGCCTGCTGCTGGAGATTTTCCGCGAAGGACCTTCTACCGAACTGGTGATCTGCCAAAAAGTTTAATCCCTAGCAATGCTGGTGTAACACATTTGAGCGCATAACTGTTGCAACGAAATGCAACGGAAGACTGCGAATCGCCCAGATTCGATTACTGGCCCAGTTGATCGGCGTCACAGCTCGGTACTTTTAGAACCAGAAGTTATCCAGGAGATCCAATGACCGAAACGAGAATTCCGCAAGTGGGTGTGGTCGGCTGCGGCTACTGGGGACGGAATTTGGTGCGGAATTTTCATGAGTTAGGGAGCCTGGCCGCAATCTGTGACGTACAGCAGGCCAGCCTCGACGAGATGGCCAAAAAGTATCCGGTCAAGGCCACCACCCGCTACGAAGAACTTCTGGAAATGCCCGAAGTACAGGGCGTGGTGATCGCGGCTCCCGCGGCGCAACACTTTTCGCTAGCCAAGAAGGCCATCCTTGCGGGTAAGGATGTGATGGTGGAGAAGCCCCTCGCGCTTCGCGTGGAAGAGGGCGAAGAGCTGGTAAGGCTGGCGAAAGCGCGCTCGCGCATCCTGATGGTTGGACATCTGTTACATTACCACCCGGCGATCACGGAACTCCGGCGCATGGTACAGGCCGGTGAGTTTGGCCGCGTGGACTACATCAGTTCTTCGCGCCTGAATCTGGGCAAGTTGCGCACCGAGGAAGATATTTTGTGGAGTTTCGCGCCGCACGATATTTCGGCGATTTTGTACTTGTTGAACGAAACGCCGAATCGCGTTTCCGCGCAGGGCGCGAGCTACCTCAATCACCCGATTGCGGACGTTACACTTTCGGTGCTGAGTTTCGCCAGCGGCGTGAAGGCGCACGTCTTTGTGAGCTGGATTCATCCCTTCAAAGAACAAAAACTGATTTTGGTCGGCGATCGCCAGATGGCGGTTTTTGACGATACCGAAGCGGAGCGGAAGCTGGTGCTGTATCCCCACAAGATTGACTGGGTCGACCGCGTTCCGGTGGCGCGCAAGGCCGAAGGCAGAGTTGTGGCCATTTCCAAGGACGAGCCGTTGCGCCTGGAGTGCCAACACTTTCTGGATTGCGTGCGCGACCGGACCACGCCGAATACCGATGGGGAAAACGGTTTGCGCGTGCTGCGCATTCTGCATGCCTGCGGCAAGTCCATCCAGCAGCACGGTCAGGCGCTGCTGGTAGAGACACCGGCACCGAAATATTTTGTGCATGAGTCTGCGTTTGTGGATGAGCCGTGCGAGATCGGCGAAGGAACCAAGATCTGGCACTTCTCGCACGTCATGGCCAAGAGCAGGATCGGTGAGCGCTGCAACATCGGGCAAAACGTGCTGGTTTCTCCGGACGTGACCATCGGCAACAACGTGAAGATCCAGAACAACGTATCGTTGTATACCGGAGTGCACCTGGAAGATGACGTTTTCTGCGGGCCGTCGATGGTGTTTACCAACGTCATGACGCCGCGAAGCCACATCAACCGCAAGAACGAGTACCAAACGACGCTGGTGCGGCGCGGCGCCACACTGGGCGCCAACTCGACCATCGTGTGCGGAACGACGATTGGGGAGTACGCATTCATCGGCGCGGGGGCGGTGGTGACCAAGGACGTTCCGGCGCATGCATTGATGGTTGGAGTGCCGGCGAGGCAGATCGGCTGGGTGTGCTTCTGCGGGGTGCGGCTGGAAGCGTCTGAAGGAATGGGGATTTGCCCGGCGTGCGCCTCGACCATGGTGCTGGAACAAGAGAAGGTCGACACAATCGCCCAGGTCGCGGAGATGGGCAGGAACACGCGGGCGTTGAGTGCGGCGGCGGGGAACGATTGAGTGTTCGCCCTTCGAGCATTGCACGGGGCGGCCAATTTCATATCATACTGAGCGCAAAGGACTTTAAGCTTATTGTTCTCAGCATCTTGCGCAAGTGTTCATTCTGCAGAACTTAGGCGTAATTTTTGTTGGCGTTGTGGTTACGGGGAAGCGCGCCAGCCGTGCCGGCACGTATATATAAGGATAGTGCGAGTTGCCCGTCCTGCGGTCCCGATGGGGAGAAAATGCCCCGCTGTTTGGGCGTCCGGCTCGGTTCCGAGTCACAAAGTGTAGCATGGTATTGTTAGCTAAATTATCAATATAAATCCGCGGTTCCAGTTTTCCAAAATGGGAAAAAATGAACGGGCGATTCGAATTCTGCTGCACGGGTTGCCGTATTTTTGCGACCTGTTTCCGGCAATTTTGCGGAACGACGGCTGGGAGATTCAGCATGTTGCACCGACGAGCCTGGGAACGATGCTGAAGCTGGTGCGGGAAATCGCGCGCACGGATTTGCTGTATGTGTGGGGAGCGCGGATTTCGATGGGCAAGGTGTTGTGGGCGGCGCGCTTGCTGGGGAAGAAAAAGATCGTGATGTTCTGGTGCGGCAGCGACACGTTGATCGCGCAGCGCGAATTTGCGGAGGGGAAGTTTAACAAGTGGGTGGCCGGACAGGTGCACTGGGCGGGGGCACCGTGGCTGGCGGAGGAAATTCGGGCGCTGGGGATCGCGTGTGAGTATGTGCCGGTGACGTGGATACCCACGCAGGAACGCATTGCGCCGCTGCCAGAGAAGTTTTCCGTGCTTACGTACATGCCGAGCGTGCCACGCGGTAAGTTGTACGGGCTAGACCGGATTCTGAGTGTGGCGCGGAGCTTGCCGCACATTCCGTTTGAGCTAGTGGGATTGCTACATGGAGAGATTCCTGATCCGCCTGCGAACTTGAAAATCTTTGGGCGGACGCCGGCGATGCGGGAATTTTATGAGCGGGCTTCCGTGTATTGGCGACCGGTGGCGCACGATGGACTGGCGTTTATGTCGCTGGAGGCGCTTTCGTATGGGCGGCACGTGATGTGGAGTTATCCGTTTCCGAATTGTGCGCGGACGACGAACGCGGAGATGGACCGCGGGGAAGTGGAACGGTTGTACGGGCTGCATCAGAGCGGGGCGTTGGAGCTGAATCGCGCGGGGATCGAGATGGTTAAGGAGAATTTCGCGCCAGAACGGATTAAAAAAAATTATTTGCGGCGCTGGAAGGAGATGGTGGCGCCTGGGAGCGTGGCGACAGAGTTGGGACGGCGCGGGGAAGAAGTACGGGCGAAGAGTTGAAGCAGCCTATCCTGCACGGCACGAGTTCAGGAGGAAGAGTTTTAGGAAGAACGAAGTGGCGAGATGGGTGGCCCTTCGAGCGAGGCCCTCAGGGCAAATGAGTGGCGAGTCAGAAGCTAAGAGCCCATTGATAACATTCACGTCGGAACCAGAGCTCCGACCTCCGAAACCCTCGCCGACCAAACAGGTTCGATCTCCGAAACAAGAGACCCGCACTATAGCTCCCATCTCCGAGACTAGGTTCGAGCTCCGAACACAAGTTTCACGAAGGCAAAAACATTTTGATGTTGCGCAATCTGCAGAGCAGGTTTCTTGGGGCTGGACGGACGGGGGAGCAGAATTCTCCCAATCAATTTATTGCGAATACCGCGACAGTTTTGGCGGCGCAGGTGGGACGCGCGGGGATCTCACTGCTGCTGGAGGTGGTGTACGCGCGGCTGCTGGGTCCGGCGGGACGCGGGCAGATGAGTTTGTGCGCGATGGTGATCGGGAT
>DATFYV010000024.1:0-8640 GCA_035314845.1 Candidatus Acidiferrum sp. | reverse complement strand
AAAAAATAAAACACATCCGGGGCTTCGCGAAACGTTTCCGTAAAGGCCTTGGCGCCCCGCGCTTGGTAGCGAATCTGCTGTTTCATCAAGCGCCGTCCGCGACCTAGAAGATAAAACCCTACATGGCCACGGCGTTCCCGGGCGCGTTCGTTGGGATGCTGTTGCTGCAGGGCTTGCCGCGAAAACTCCACCGCCAGGCGGGCAATTTCAAATTCGCCCACCGCAGAGAACCGCATCAATTCCTGAATCGCGGCGCGATATAAATCACAGCTCTCAAAATCCATGCACGCGTAGGCGCCGATGGGATCCTGCATGAGAATGGCGTCGGTCCGGCTCAGTTGAATGAAGGAATCTTTCAGGGTGGTATGGCTCAGGCGGTGAAAACTTTTGATTAGCGAAGAAAACGGGATCGCGGAGGCAAATTCCGGAACGGCATTCGCCCCTGGGGTTTCCTCACCCGCTATGCCGAACGATTTCACCTTCGCCGCCACGCACTCCAGCGCCACCAGCTGCATCATGGGCTTCAGCGCCCAGATTTCATGCATCTCGAAGTCGCCGGATTCTTGAAACGCCTGCATGTACTCCGCAAACGCAGTCTCAGCGAACAAGTAATTTGCCGCCGAGAGATAAGCCTGCGCCGCTACGTAGGGCCGTAACAGCTCCGTCTTTGGCTCGGATGCGCTGCTCAACTGCTGTATTGGAATTTCGAACTTCAGTCCAGCGCGCACTTCTAGCGAAGCAGCCCGCAGCAACCGCAAGTTATTGACGAAACTGCGCTGATCCTCGTCGCGGGCGCCGGAACGCTGGTGCTCCAGGGCCAACTTTTGTCCCGTCTCCAAAATAACCGCTGTCGCCTGCTCCAGCCTTTGCTGCAAGACTTGGCTTCTGGTGACTTTGCCAGCGAGTTTCCATTCCGCAGCGCGGGCGCGCGCATCGTCGCTCAGTTGCATGGGCCGGGGCACAACCGTCTCTCCGCCACCACCCGCCTGCGCGCTGACCGGACGCGGCTCGGGATTCGTCTCCGCCAGCCGGTCCAGCTCGATTAGATCCTCATCGTTCATAGAGTTCGCGTACTTTGCCAGAAACTCTGCCTGCTACCGGTAACTCGCCGCCTGCATTTCAAACATCGCTGCATACCGCCCGCCGCGCGCCATCAACTCTTCGTGGCGGCCTTGCTCGGCGATTTGCCCCTTTTCGAGGACCACGATGCGATCGGCCATCTTCACCGTCGAAAAACGATGGGAAATCAGCAGTGCCATTTTGCCCTTGGTCAATTCCGCGAAACGTTCGAACACCTCGTGTTCGGATTTGGCATCCAGCGCAGCGGTCGGCTCGTCCAAGACCAGGAGTTGCGCATCCCGCAAATACGCGCGCGCCAATGCTACGCGTTGCCACTCGCCACCGCTCAGGTCCACTCCCGTTTCAAAGCGTCGCCCCAGCATCTGCTCGTAACCACCGGGCAACTTGGCCACCACCGATTCCGCCAGGCTCTTCTTCGCCGCCAGTTCGATGCGCGCCATATTTTTAAGTTCGGAAATCTGGCCCATGGCGATGTTCTCCCATGCGGTCATGTCGTAGCGCATAAAATCCTGGAAAATCACCGCTATTTGGCTGGAGTAGTCTTCCAGGTCGTATTCGCGCAAATCCACGCCGTCCAGCAACACGCTGCCCGCCGTTGGATCGTAAAGCCGGGTAATCAACTTTACGATGGTGGTTTTGCCTTCGCCATTTTCGCCGATCAGTGCAATGCGCTCTCCGGGCGCGATGCGTAAATTCAAGTACGTCAATACCAGCCGCGTGCTGCCCGGATACGAAAACGAAACATCGCGAAATTCAATTCCCTGCTGGATGGGCCGCGGGGCGCGCAAGGCGTTGGGCTTGGAGGTGACCAGCGGCCGCAACGCGAAAAATTCCAGCAGATCGGTCAAGAACAGCGATTGATCCGCAATGCTCGAAAACGTGGAAAAAATCATCTGCAGATTCGCGCTGGCCCCGGCGATGGCTCCGGTCAGAAACGTCAGGGTTCCAACGGTCATCTGACCCGCCACGGTTTCAAAGATCACGTACACGTAAGCGCCGTAATAGCCCACCGTGGTCACCAGCGACAACAGCGCCGTGGCCCACAACCGCCGCTTCGCCAGCGCCACATTTTCCACGTACACGTCGTCGGATAATTCCGTGAAGCGCTCTGTTAAATACTTGTTCAGTCCGAAGAGCTTTAATTCCTTGGCGCTGTCCTTGCTCGCTCCTAGAAACCGCAGGTAATCGATCTGCCGTTTCACCGGCGTCAGGCGGAAGGCCAGCGCATACCCTAAGAACGCAAAGTGACTCTCGCCCAAAAACGCGGGCACCACGCAGACCACTAGAAGCACCAGCAGCCACGGCGAAAAAAACAAAATGCTGGCCGCCAGCGTCGCGGTGGTGATGATCTGCTGCACCAGCAGCCCCATCTGCCGCATCATCCCCAGGCGGTCGGTGGCCTGTACCCGCGCGCGGTCCAGCTTGTCCTGAAAGCTGGGATCTTCGTAACAGAACAGATCCAGCTGCGAGGCATGCTCCATGATGCGAATGCTGATGTGCCGGGCAAACTTGTCCGCCAGTAATGTGTCGCAAAAATCCACAATGCGGTTTAGGATGGTGGCCAGCGATGCCAGCGCGAACTCCGCTGCCACCAGCCACCAAAAATCGTGGCGCAACACGTTTCCGCGCGACACATGGGCGACCACTGCGTCGATAATCAGCCGTGTCACCGCCAGCAGGCCCAACGGCACCACCGCCACCACCGCGCGCAGCGCCAGCTCCGCGCTGACCACCGCGGGACTCGACTCCCAAATAATCTTCAATACTGGAGGAATATTCTTAAGCGCCTGCAAGCGTTTGCCCCAGGCGTTCTGGAAATTGCTTTGCACGGCTTCGGAGGTCACAGCCACGGTGAGGTCAGTTTCAAGAATAAGTTGAATGACGCAAAATGGCCTTCATTGTACACGGCAAAGGCAGCACCCACCATCTCGCCACACTACTACCCGCAGGGCGACCGCCCACACCACGCCGCGCGAACCAACATCAGCGGCATAGAGAATAAATTACGACAGGTGCCAGGGAACAATACGGGTAAGACTCTATATACCAACTATTTCAGCACGCGAAAACTCACTACGCGCCGCTAGGCGCGCAGGCGCGTCGCCAAACCCACCGTGGAGGCGATGGCAAACACCGTCACGGCGGCGCTGCAAAAATGGCGCGTCAGGGTAGCCATGGTGGCTTCGCCAGCGGCAATCGCCGAGGCCATGATCGCCAGCACGGCCAGCACTGCAATCACGTTCGTTCCCGCTTTGCGATAGTCCATTTCTCTGTCCTCCCACACCCGCAGCCTGCGCTGCATGTAAGAGAAGCAAGCACTTGCCGAGCCACTGTTTGGTGTTGCATCCAAAGCACTTAAGGGTGGCGAAAAGCCTGGTACCAGCGCAAATTCGCAGTCCTCAGCGTAAATCTTTCCCACTCGCTCAGTATCCTGTGTCCTCTATAACTTAGCCGTGCTTACGCCCAATGGAATCTTCTGCTCGCCCCTGCCCCCATTTCTAAGAATTTCGCATCACCCTTCTACACGTTCCCGTGTATTGTTCCCCCCGCCATCCGGATTTATTGTCACATCCACGTTCTCTGCACAGAGAGCCGTCCGGTACCCGAATCGGTGCCGGGGTTCGCATCAAGCCGCGTTTCTGTGGGTCGCCCGCGGTATCAGCAGACATCGAGGAGACGAGTGATGGAAAAACCATACCCCCAGAACCAGGAGACCGCTTTAATTGCGCGCGCCCGCTCCGGCAGCCGCGACGCGTTCTCCGAACTAGTTCACCGTCATTCCCAGCAAATCTACGGCGTCTCTCTGCGCATGCTGAAAAACCACGAAGACGCGGAGGACAACGTGCAAAACGTGCTCTGCAAGGCCTACCACAACATCCGCCAGTTCGAAGGCAACTCCCGTTTCTCCACCTGGCTGGTGCGCATCGCCATCAACGAGGCGCTGATGAAGCTGCGCAAAACGCAATCGGATCGCGCCGCCAAGAGCGCGGAAGTCTTCCGCCCCGACAGCGACGAACCCATGATTCCCGAGGTCGAAGACCAGCGCCCCAATCCCGAACGCGCCTACATTGCTAAGGATCTCACCGCCAAAGCCTTCTACGGCCTGCACCCCGCCCTGCGCGACACCTTCATCCTGCACAAAGCGGAGGGCTGGACTAACCGCGAACTCGCGTGCGCCATGGGCATTACCGTGGAAACGGTGAAATCGCGCATCTTCCGCGCGCGGGTGCGCATGCGAAATCAACTGCGCTCGCTGTCCGAGGAACCCGCCGCACCTGCCGCCGCCGCCTTCTAAGGCACGCGCTATCGCCGCGACGCAGAACCTGGGCCACAACAGGCCCCTTCAAAGCTTCTGCTCCTCAAAAAAATGTACGAATGTGCAGCATCGCATTCGTAGCGAGCTCTTTTGTTTTGGAAGAGACTACTTCTTTTCGGAACGGACTTCGCTGGTGTTTGGCACATCGATCCCCAGGGCCGTCGCCAAAGCGATCTGGTGATCCTGCTCCTCCACCAATATCTCCCGAATCACTTCTGCCATGGCGAACTCGCCCAACTCGTCGCACTGCCGCACGCGCGCCCGGTAATTACGTACCGTTTCATTCTCGTTGTTCAAGTCTGCCTTCAGCATCTCTTTGTTATCGTCTGTCTTCTTCACGGCCTTGGGCGTCACCGTGGGCTCCCCACCCAGGTAATCAATCTGGTTGGCTATCTTAATGGCGTGCTGCAGCTCTTCGCCGGCGTGCTTCTCAAGCTCGCCGGCAATATTCATGTACTCCGCGCCTTTCAGCGTCTGGGAGTACACCACGTAAGCGATAATGGCCTGAAACTCCCGGGCCAAATCTTCATTCAAATTCGCGATTAATCCCTCTCGAGTGATCGCGCCTTCTTTGCTGTGACTTTCCGCCATCTGGAGCCCCCACACAGTAGAAATGGAATCTCTAAAACACCAAAGCCAGCACCGCTACCGCGCGCCTCGCCGATCCTGCGACCGGCGCCTGCGCTCCGCATGGCTCACTAGCGGTTCAGTCCAACTTTGCCGCCAGACTATCCAATGCGGTCTTCCCCGTCTTCAGCACCTTGGCGACGGTCTGCTCGCCTCTTTCCAGCGCGTCTTGCACCTGGTCAAGTGAGCGCTTGGCCTTCCGCTTGATGCGGTACGCCTCGTCTTCCACCGTATCGCTGATCCACTCGCGCGTATCTTCGCCGGACTGCGGCGCCAGCAGCAAGGCCGCTCCCGCGCCCACGGCTACCCCCACAACGAACGCCAGCAACACTGTTCCTGAGTCTTTCATGGTCTCCTCCGGGTTGAATGATAGTACGATCCGCTTTCGAGAATCGCGCTTAGTTGGCCGGCACGGCCTAGTTCTCGGGACTCCCGAGCCCGCCGTTCACCACGCTGGCATCAAACTTCGCCGCGACTTCCTTGGCCACCGCGGCGTCCACTCGCGGGCTTATGTAGCTTCCCCGCTGCAGCACCACGCGCAGGGCGCGCACCAATTCCTGTTCCGCATCGGTTTTCAGCAAGTATCCATTTACGCCCGCTTGAAACGCGTTGCGCACCAGCTCCGAGGACTCGTGCAGGGTAAGCAGCACGATTTTGACTCCAGGGTCTTCCTTGCGGATCGCCCGCGTGGCCTCCACTCCGTTTAACCCCGGCATGGACACATCCATCACGATGGCATCGGGCTTGATTTCGTGCGCCAAGCGAACCGCGTCATTGCCGTTGTCCGCTTCACCGCACAGTTGCCACTCCGGGAATTCCTTTAGGATGCCTTGCACGCCGCGGCGGATAAATGCATGGTCATCGACGATTAATACTTTAGGCATGGCCGCGCCCCGATAATTGGATTCGATCAGGGGACCCGGCACTTCGCCGCCTTCGAAAAACACAAATAGGCCTCTTTTGCGACAAGCTGGTTACCATCCATTCTCGGCGGACGACGTTACGCCTCGATGATCTGGTTCTTAACCGCGTAGCGCACCAACTCACTCACCGAGTGCAGTTCCAGCTTCCTCATAATGTTCGCGCGATGCGTTTCCGCGGTTTTCACGCTGATGTTCAACGCCACTGCCACTTCCTTGCTGCTCTTGCCCTCCGCAAGCAACTGGGTAATTTCACGTTCCCGGGAGGTCAAGCGGCTGCGATACTCCGTCGGCGCTGCGTTGGGCGTGCTCTGCTTGCGAAATCCGTTCAGCAGCATCTCCGCCGCGCGCGGCGTGAAAAACGAGCGACGGTTGGACACCGCGTCGACGGCGGCAACCAAGTCACGGTCCGCGTCCGATTTCATGATGTACGCGCGCGCCCCGGTTTCCACGATGTCGTGCACCAGTTGATCGGAAAAGTGCAACGTCAGAATGACAATTTCTGTCTTTGGCAACGCCTTGCGGATCCTCCGGGCCGCTTCCAGCCCGTTCAAATCCGGCATACTTACGTCCATCACCACCACGTCCGGCTTCTGCTGCTCGGATAGAGCAACCGCCTCCCGACCCGTCTTGGCCTCCGCGCACACATCCCATCCGGGCTTGGCTGTTAACAACGACTTGAGCCCCCGGCGCATAATGTCGTGATCGTCTGCAACAAGGATTCGTAGGTTCATACTCCTCCTAACTAACAACCATAATGGGACTCTCCCGCTATACGAATACCATCAAACCTGTATTTTGTCGTGACAGCGCGGCCTCTCGCCCAGACGCCGCTTCGGCCTCTTTGCACGCGGCGGCGAAACAGTAGCACGCGAGAGCGAGAGCCAGCGTCTACATCTCTCCCTCGAAAAGCGTACAAGTTTTAACCGATGTCGCGCCCCCGCAAATTGCGCTCCAATGCTGTTCATCATTTCACCGCGAAGTTCAAGGAGCCGCCCATCATGATCACCGTCCTACTTGTTATCCTCTTGCTCATGGCCATTGGCGCTTTTCCCAGTTGGAATCACAGCCGCAGTTGGGGCTATTTCCCAAGCGGCGGTTTGGGTCTGGTGGTCCTGGTGCTCCTGATTCTGCTTCTGCTCGGCCGCGTGTAGCATCGCGCCAGAATCCCGGGCTCCGCCCCCGGTCGCGTGGTCGTCGCGCGGTCGTGTACCATTGCCTTGTGCATCGAAGCCCTACAGTAGGAATACTCCCGGCCCCGCGGACATGATCGATACCAACACCGGCATAGCCCAAACCCGCCAGTTCATCGCCAAAAGCTGGGACTCGCTCACCCGCACGCTAACCCGCTGGGAGTCTTATCGGGATCCCAAGACCGATGAAGAAGCCATCCTGTACTTGCCCGCGGAACTGCCCGAACCGCCGGCAATCGGCGACTTGCAAAAACGCTACGGACTCGACGTCCGTCGCCTCCCGCAACTCATCACCCTCCCCGACGAAGTTGATCTCGCCAGGATTCAGAATGAAGGCCTGCTCTATCTCGAACATCCTTACGTGGTCCCCGGAGGCCAGTTCAACGAAATGTACGGCTGGGACAGTTATTTCATCATTCTCGGCCTGCTGCGCGACCAGCGCATCGCTCTCGCCAAAGGTATGGTCGAGAATTTTTTCTTCGAGCTTGATCACTACGGCAGCATTCTAAATGCCAACCGCACCTACTACCTCACCCGCTCCCAACCACCGTTCCTCACCTCCATGGTGCTCGCGCTTTTCCACGCGGATTTGTCCTCCGGGGGCCCGGATCGCGCCTGGCTGGAGCGCGGCTACGCCTACGCCGTCCGCGACTACCAGCAGTGGGTCAATCCTCCGCACCTCGCCGGCGACACCCCACTGTCACGTTATTTCGATCATGGCGATGGTCCCGTCCCTGAAATCATGGGCAACCCCAACGACTACTACCGCGGCGTGGCCCATTTTTTCCTGCTTCACGATGGCGCTGATGCCAACGATCTGATTCGCCTCGATGGCCATGCACCAGACTTTCCCATCACCGGCCCGATCTTTCCCTTCTTCGGTCACGAGCGCACTTCGCCAGACGGCCATGCCAAGCATTCCGAAGAGGTCCACCGCCTCGCCCTCGCCGCTGATTTTTACAAAGGCGATCGCAGCATGCGCGAATCGGGCTTCGACGTCTCTTTCCGCTTCGGGAGTTTCAGCGCCCAGACCCATCATTTCGCGCCCGTCTGCCTCAATTCCCTGCTTTACAAAACCGAGACGGATCTGGCGGCCATGAGCGAGCTACTCGGCAAAGCGGAGCGCGCCGACGAGTGGAAAGCGATGGCCACAACCCGTCGCCAGTTGATCGACAAATATCTCTGGAACGCCGAGCAAGGACTGTATTTTGACTACAACGCAGTCGCCAACACTCTCTCCACCTACGAATACGCCACCACGTTCTACCCCCTGTGGGTTGGCGAGGCCTCGCAGGAGCAGGCCGCTCGTGTGGTGCAGAATCTCGCCAGGTTCGAGCAGCCCGGCGGCTTGGCCATGAGTACTCGCGAATCCGAAGCCCAGTGGGACTTCCCCTACGGCTGGGCCCCCATACAACTGTTAGCCGTGCAAGGCCTTCACCGCTACGGCTACGCGGCAGAGGCCCACCGCATCGCGGAAAATTTCCTTAGCATGGTGGCGCAAAAC
>DATFYV010000023.1:0-3687 GCA_035314845.1 Candidatus Acidiferrum sp. | reverse complement strand
GTCAGATTGGTTTGCAGTTCGGTGCCGACGACGTGGGCAGCATCCTGATCGAAGAAAACGTCGTGTTCGCCGCCGGCGTCAAGAACCGCACCAACGAAGGCGAACTGCGCCGCATCATTTCCGATGCCGGCTTCATCCCCGCACAGCGCGACACCCTCTACCGCTCCTATGTCCTGAAGTAGGTGGCCTGGCCGTTTGCAGGATTGCCGCTCACAGTTTTTCTTTTTTTGGAGTCGCCCGAAGATAGATCTCCACTTCAATCCCATCTTCCAGGTCCAAATCCTCCAGCGGATACAAAATCCCGCTGCGATACCGCGCGCGGACCTTGCGCGGTATTCCGGAAGTGTCCGGTTTGGGCGCAGGCTTGAGAGCTGGTTTCGCCACGGCTGCAGCCTTAGATTCCGCGGTTGCAGCCCCCGCGACGCCGGAGGAAGAAACGCTCTTCACCGCTGTCGGCGCGCCTGTCGCCGCCGCTGCGGGCTTTCCGGCGCTCTCGTCCATCGCCTCGTTGGCCAGCGCATCGGCCTCCTGGTTCTGCTCCCGGTATACATGGTGAATCGCAAAGTGTTCGAACGTCGCGGACATTTTCTTGGCCCGCTCAAATAACGGCCGCAAATCCTCGCTCTTCACCTTGTACTGCCCGCGCATCTGCTTCACCAGCAGCTCTGAATCGCTCTCAATCTGCAGCGTCCGGATGCCATGCGCCTGAGCGTAATCCAGCGCGGCAATTAACCCGTAATACTCCGCCACGTTGTTGGTAGTCCGCCCGATATATTTTTTGAGTTTGGCGATAATCTCGCCCTTGGCGTCGCGAATCACCACGCCATAAGACGCCGGGCCGGGATTGCCCCGCGAACCGCCATCAATGTTCGCGCGATGTCCAGCCGTCTTCGCCGCGGGCGCGGCGTCCGCCGGAAACAGGCCGGCGCCGACAGGTGGTTTGCTTGGGCGCGCCATCAGGAATTGGTCTGCACGGGATTTGCAGCATCCGAAGACGTCGCGGGCGGCACAATTGGCTCGAGGGTGTACAAAATCAATCCGCAACTCTCGCAGCGGAAAACCTCTTCATTCTCTTCCCGCCGCAATTCCTCCGCGATATGCGGCAAGACGCGCATCCCGCAACCCCGGCACTGCCCATCCCTGGCCTCAGCCACCGCCGTCCCGGTGTGCCGCTTGGCGATCCGGTCATACAGCGTGCGAAACTCCTCCGGAACCGGTTCCAGCGCCTTGGCGCGCTCCGCCATCACCACTTCCAACTGCTTCTTCTTCTCAATGTGCAGCGCTTGAATCCGTTTCCGCTCGGCATTCACCGCTTGCTCGGATTCGCGCAAATCCGCTTCCGCCTTGCGCACTCTCCGCTCCGCCTCTTCGCCAGCCACCATCGCCGTCAGCTGCCGGTCCTCCGCCGACGCCATTTCCGCTTCGGCGTTGGCTATTTCGTGCTGCAGCGCTTTATAAGCCTCATTGGTTTTCACCGCCCCGCTCTGGTCGCGGTATTTCTTGGCGCGGTCTTTCCACTGCTGCACGTCAAACTCTATTTTCTTCCGCTCGCTGACGTCGTGCGCCAGCGTTTCCTTGGCCGACGCCAGCGCCGCCTTCGCACCGGCCAGCTTGGCGTCGGCTTCCTGCACGCGCTTCGGAAAGGTATCCAGCTCCGCGCGAATGGCGGCAGCCTGATGGTCGACTCGTTGCAATTCCACTAGACGGGGTATGACCGGATGCATCGGACAGCGATACTACCACACGGCAAGGGTGCCGGCCCGCGTCGCGCCTTATTCCCGGACCTCGACGCCCGAAGCCTTACTGAACGAGGACTCACTGAACCAAAACTTACTGAACTTCGGAGACCTGCATACTCTGGTCGATCGCCAAATTAGGATAACGAATCGTCGACCCCGCCGGCGCCGGTTCATGTCGTGCCGTCACCGTAAAATCCTGCCCGGATGCACAGCTAATCGCGTACACATACCCATCGCGCCCCGGTTTCGCCATCGCCAGCGACTGCGAGGACACCAGCTCGTCCAGGCTCACGCAATTGCTGTTTAACGCCATGTATCCACGCTCTGCCTGCGCAATCTGCAGCAAATCTCCGCGCACTCCAGTCAGGCTGATCGCCTGCGTCGGCGCCGTTCCCTGGTCCGTCACCGGTAAGTGTTTCCCGTAAAAATAGTACACCCCGAAAGCCACACCCACTACCACCAGCAATCCAGCAATTCCGCGCATGATTGCAGTTTGCCGCCTTGCCGCTCTGCTTTCAATGACTCACACATATCGCGTGTAGTAACACGAAACAGGGCCTTGCCGAGACAAGCCTGGGTAGTTATGCAGGGCACAAGCCTCCGGATTTTCGGTTGACTCTTCCCGCCCCCTCCAGTAACTAAGATAGGTAAAGCTTCTTCAGGAGAGTCCGCGATGAACACCAAGTCCCCGTACGTTATGGGTGTGGCATTCCTGCTGTCCTTTTCCTTGGCCGTTCCTCTCGAGCTATCCTCCGCGCCGCAAACCGCGGGCCAGCGCGCCGGCGAAGTCTCTCGCGTAATTCCTGCCGTCAATATCGCGCGTGGCGGAAAAACCATCACCGCTTCCGCGAAATCCGTGGTCGATTGGCAGGATCAGATCAACACCCTCGCTAACGCTCGCGCTCGCGTTGGTCTCGATGACGGCTCGGTCCTCAACGTCGGTTCGGACTCCTCCATGCGCGTCGTCAAGCACGATGCGGCTGCCCAGCAGACCGAACTGGAACTCACCTACGGCAAGCTTCGCACCCAGGCGCAAAAAATCTCCCGTCCCGATGGCAAATTTGAAGTCCGCACTCCGGCTGGCGTCGCCGGCGTCGTGGGCACCGATTTCTATGCGGATTTCGACAAGCAAGTGGGGGTCATGAACGTCGTCGTTTTCGACGGCTTTGTCCGCGTCTGCAATCTCGCTGGCGTTTGCGTGGTCGTCAAAGCCGGCCAAATGACCAACCTGCGCACCAACGATAGCTCCCCGCCGCCCGCGCCGGTGCAGGCTACACTCTCCATTCTTACCAGCGCCACTACCGATACCGACAACGGCGGCAACCTCGGCCTTGTGGCTGGCAACGCCCATCACATCAGCACCGGCACCGCCGTCATCATTGGCGTAATCGCCGCCATCCCCGCCATCGTCGTCCCCATCGTCACCTCTCACGGCAAAGGCACCCCCGCCGCCGCCCCCAATTGCAAGAACGACCCCGCCCTCCCGCAATGCATCTCCGGCTAGTCGCGGACGTAGTCGTCACGCACCATTCACACCTGACCGTTCACGCGTCTCTGTAGCGACGCCCTTCAGGGCGTCATCCGGCAACGTCGTTACCGGCTTGGTCGGGCCGTAAGCGATTAACCACAAACTGCGGGCTTTAGCACCGGCTGACGCGCAGTGCAACGCTATCCGCACCCCCAGCGTCTTACTAGAGTGAAACAGTTGCCTGCGACCGTTTGTACCCCTAGGACCGCTATCGTACACTGAACCTTCCGCAGACTTGCCTGAAGCCAAGTGAGGGACCCCTTTGAGTAGCTTGAAAATGCACCAAACGATTTCCTATTTCGCCGTCGTCGCAACACTCGTCGGTCTGACACTCGCAGCGCCAAACCCCGCCAGCGCCGCCCCGCCAGACAATCCCGCAAAGCGCTCCCCATTGCTCGCCGCCATGCAAGCGGAGCTGGA
>DATFYV010000022.1:0-8192 GCA_035314845.1 Candidatus Acidiferrum sp. | reverse complement strand
GCCGCCGATTCAGCCGCGCTAGATTCGATGGCCACCCGGCGCTCTTCAATTTTCGCTTCAACGTGTGCGCGCAATTCGTTGAGCGCAGCTCCCACGCTCCGTTTCAGTTCCGGCGCAGCGGGCTTCAACCAATTATCGGTGATGAGAGCCAGCACGCCGGATTTGCGTCCCAGCCACGTGTCACGAAAGAGCTTCCACGACGATTCGTCCGTCGCCAAGGAAACTTCCGCATCAAAGCACGCGCGCACGTCTGCAAAAAGGGGCGCAAGCTTCTGTGCATCCGAAACGCCAAGCTGGGCTAGTTTCGTGGAAACCGTAGTCTCGATTGAATTCATAAAACTCTAGCGATGCCGTAGCCGCAGCCGTTTTAGTGGCCTGCTTCATCCCGGCGCTTCCTGATTAGTAGCGGCCACCTCTGAGGCGGGCGCCTTCGGTCATCAGTTACGAAAGCACCCGTTCCCAAGCGCGCAGCAACTAAGCAGCCGTCTTGCGAGTTGCCTTTTTCACCGGAGGCGCCGCCGCCCGCGCGGTTTCTGCAAGCGTGGCAAACCCGGCGGCATCTTTCACCGCAATGTCCGCCAAGACTTTGCGATCCAACGTAACGCCAGCAGCTTTGAGCCCGTGAATGAGCTGGCCATACGTCAATCCATTCAAACGCGCCGCCGCGCCGATACGCTGAATCCACAGTCGGCGGTACTGCCGCTTCTTTACGCGCCGGTCGCGGAACGCATAACGATCCGCGCGATTCGCCGCTTCCTGAGCGGACTGATACAGCTTGCTCTTGGTTAGAAAAAAGCCTTTTGTGCGCTTTAAATACTTCTTGCGCTTCGCACGACGCTTTGTGCCGCGTTTTACGCGAGCCATAGGGGTTTCTCCTTTTTGATAGGAGACAAACAGGATGCGCGCACACACCCAACCACAGCGCGTGCTGCAACGGGTTTGTCTCCGGGGTACTGCCACCGCGAAGTTGGCCGCGTATTTCTACTTGGCTTACTTATATGCGGCGAATCGGCCGGCAGGCACCCGTGAAGCGCTGCCTGGCTCGATGATCATTCCGTCCCTCAATGAAGAGTCGCGGAGTGATGTCGCAGGGCTTGCGCCCTGCCGTTCCTTCGAAATCGCGCGTTGTTTCGGGCCTTCGCCCCAATCAAACCGCGTGTTTGCGACGAAAATCGTTACGACAAAAAATCCCTCATCCGTACGGCAGCATCTGCCGCAGGGTGCGCACGTCAGCCTCGCTTACTAGCGTTAGCTTTTTCAGCTTGCGCATGCGGCCGGGCTTCTTCGTTCCCAGCAAATGGCGCTTGCCGGAATGCATGCGTTTGATTTTTCCGCTGGCCGTAATCTTGAAGCGCTTGCGCGCGCCACGATGCGTCTTCAGTTTCTTCTTCGGATTCGTAGAATTCCTGGGCATTCCGTTGCTTCCTCTCGTCTATTTCTGTGTCTTTAATCTCTGCAGATGCCGGACTTTAGTCCGGCCCCCGTAAACCGCGAGGCGCGTAATGTTGGCGCACCAGGTTCAATCAAATACAAAACCGGAAAAACTACGAAGCGTGGCTGGCGCTGCTGGTTGACTGGCCCACCGGCTTCACGGCTCCCGCGCCCTTTTTCGGCGCTAGCAGCGCCACCAACACGTTGCCTTCCATGCGCGCCGGCGTTTCAATCAGGCAGCTTTCCCCGATTTCCCCCAGCAGCCGCGACATCTTTGCGCGGCCAACTTCCTGGTGCGCCATTTCGCGTCCGCGATGAAAAATCATGGCGCGCACTTTGTGGCCTTCTCCCAGAAAGCGCAAAATCTGGTTCTTGCGCACCTGATAATCGTGTTCCGCGGTGTTCGGCCTGAACTTAACTTCCTTCAACTGCGACCCGCGGCTGCTCTTGCGCTGCTCGTGCGCCTTTTTGTTGGCCTGGTAAAGGTATTTTCCGTAATCCGTGATTTTGCAAACTGGCGGATCGGCGGTCGGCGAAATTTCCACCAGATCCAGGCCCTTTTCCTTGGCCATGCGAATCGCTTCAAACGGCTGCATTACTCCGAGCTGGCCGCCTTCTTCATCGATAACTCTGACCTCGCGCGCCCGGATTCGCTCATTAATACGAATGCGGTCGGCCTGTCGAAAATTCCGTTCAGCGATAACTCCCCCTTATTGACCCCAAAATACGGATGCACGTGCTCGACACAGATACCCGCTCCACAGGCACAATTCCACCTGGGACGGGCTTCAAAGTATAGCATGCCGCGCCGTCCACCCAGCAAGTCGCAAAACGGTAGCCCTTCGCGGCTATCGCGGCCTAAAGCCCTGGCCGGGTATGAAATACATCACCACCGCCAAGGCGGCCAACACTGCCACAAAATAGCCCGTCACCCCCGGGCTGCCTTGCGGCGGTAAGTCTTTTGTAAACAATCGATAAACCGTACCAGCAGCCACAATCGCAAAACTCCAATCGCGCGTGAGTGCCGCCAGACCCAGGCAGGCGGCTAACAGGACGAATCGCTGTGACTTATCCAGAGCGTTGGCCGCCTGACCGCCGTCCAGCATCCAGACCGGCGTCAGGTTCACGACATTCAGCCAGGCTGAAGCGCGTGCAAGGGCTCCCCAAATGCCGTCGTGCGTCGAAAACCACACCGCCGCGCAAATCGCCGCACCAATGAACCCGGCAAGCGGTCCGGCCAGGCTGATTTCCGCGCGCGTCTGCCGCGTAACACCCAGCGCTTGCCATCGCACATACGCGCCAAAGCCCGGCAGGAACACCGGCATATCGGCGGGCAAACCGCGCCGCTTAATGTCGACGTAATGCCCCATTTCGTGGATCAAAATCAGCGCCGCGAATCCGATTCCGAATTTCGGGCCGTATAGGAGCCAATAGATCCACACAAAACTGAGCAGGCTCAGGAGAAATTTCAGTTTGAACAGTACGAAAAGCAGCGACTTGCCCTTGGCCAACAGGATAGCGATAGGCGCCAGAGGTCCTAGTTTTTTCGCCCACCCGTATTTTGGTGCTGCAGGCGGTGCGTTCTTTGCAGTAATTTCCAGCTTGTAGGCTTGTCCGCGAATCCACTCGGCTTGTGTGGAATCCGGCGGCAAGAGCGGCAGAGCGCTCAGCCACGCTTCGTGGGCCTTCAAAAGTTCGCCCTGTTCTTCCAAAGCCTTTGCTGCGGTGGAAATGCGCACCAGTTCTTCGCTGTGAACCAGCGCATGACACTGCGGACAAACAACAGCTCCTAGTGCCAGCGGCGCGCCACAGTTATGGCAATTCCGTATCGGCTCGATCGGGAAGGCGCTGGAACTCACAGGTAGGCAGAATGCCTCAGGTCGTTGCAGATGGCAAAGCGCCGGGGGAACTATCCTGAAACGGACCCATGATTTCCAGTTTCGGCCCGGCGGTGAGCTGCCACGCAATGCGTATGCCAACAAATAAAATAACCAAGCCTATTAATCCGTGGAACGGACTCTGTAACTCAAGAAAAGGCGATGCCAGACCTAGAAGCACGATCAGTCCTAAAGCGGACCACGGATTCACTTTCGGTTTGGGCGGTACGGGCGCCTGTGCCAGCGGCGGATTGTCGACCCCGCTGTCCTGGGAGTCTGCCTTCGGCGCAGTTGGTTTAGGAGCCGTGTGCGCGGCGCGCTCTTGTTTGTCCTTAATGATTGCCTGAAGGTAGATCGGAACTGCTGCCATGGACACAGCGGCGTACGTTAGCGCTGCGGCCGCGATCTGATACCTACGACCTCCGATGCCCCCGGAGCCCATCTTCACAGCCTTGGCGATCAGCCAGCCTACCGCCAGCGCCAGATAACCAATGGAAATGCCGGTGACGATTACGAATCCGGCGAACAGCGCGCAGCCCAGAATCGCGGCGCCGACCCCGAAAGTAATCGCACGAACGTAAGCGGCGTGCGTGTCCTTGGGAGTCTGTTGCTGCACTTGTTGCGCGCAACGCTCGCATGCCAGCATGCCGTTGATTCGGTAGTAGCTGCCCGAGATAGGTTGCTTGCAGGATTTGCAGGGATCCCCCGTGGAGGCATATTCCGCGGTGCCAAACTGTGGTGCTGGGCCAGTGGGTGACATGCGCGCGAAGGTATCATACGGGGCAATTACCGAGAAGCAAAAATTCGCGGCAATGGCAGCACCCCGCGCGGCAGCGGACAGGGAACCCTCTCGCCATTTGCTGAATTTTCTTTCGAATTTAGCCTGAAAACGCCATCAGGCATGCGTGCGATTGCGAACCTCTTCATGCAGCGAGGCGACGACTTCGCCGATCGGTTTCGGTCCCAGATCACCTTTGGTGCGGTGCCGCACGGAAACGGTCCCCGCCTCGGCTTCCTTGGCGCCGACCACCAGCATGTACGGAACCTTCTGCATCTGCGCGTCGCGAATTTTCGCCGGCAATTTTTCGTTGCGGTCGTCAAGATGCACGCGGATACCTGCTTGCTTAAACTGTTCGGTGACCTTGTGCGCGTATTCGATCACCTTTTCGCTCACCGGGCAAATTTCCACCTGCACCGGCGCCAGCCACAGCGGAAATGCCCCGGCGTAATGCTCGATCAAAATGCCGAAAAACCGTTCCACAGAACCGAGCAGCGCACGATGCACCATCAGCGGCTGATGCTTCGCTCCATCGTCGGCAATGTATTCCAGCTTGAAACGCGCCGGCAGGTTGAAATCGAACTGTACGGTACCCAATTGCCACGGTCGGCCAATAGCGTCAATCAGTTTGATATCGATCTTCGGCCCGTAAAACGCAGCCTCCCCCTCGATTTTCTTGTAGGGAATGTTCATGCGGTTCATGGTGTTGGCCAGCGCTTCTGTAGCGCGCTTCCAATCTTCCGGCTTGCCGGCGTAATTCTCTGGGTGCGTGGCGTCCCAATCGGAAAGTTCCACTTCAAATTTCTCGAAGCCGAAATTCTTCATCACCGCGAAAGCGAAATCCACGCAGCCTTCCACTTCGGCTTCGATCTGCGAGGGCGTGCAGAAAATGTGCGCATCGTCCTGGGTGAAACCACGCACACGCAGCAGTCCGTGCAACACGCCGCTGCGCTCGTAGCGATACACAGTGCCGAGTTCCGCGAGCCGCACCGGAAGATCGCGATAGCTGCGCAGCTTGGACTTGTAGATCAAAATATGCCCCGGACAGTTCATCGGCTTCAGCTGGTAGTCGGCCTTTTCCACTTCCACCGCGCCGTACATATTCTCTTTGTAGAAGCCGGTGTGCCCGCTGGTGTTCCACAGTTCCCGCAGCATGATGTGGGGCGTAAACACCATGTCGTAGCCCCGTTTTTGCAGCTCTTCGCGCAGCCAGTTTTCCACCAGGGTGCGCACCAAGCCGCCCTTGGGATGCCAGAAAATCAACCCCGGCCCGGCCTGTTCCTGAATGCTGAACAGGTCCAGCTCCGCGCCGAGCTTGCGGTGGTCGCGCCGCTTGGCTTCTTCGATCTGGTGCAGATAATCGTCCAGATCTTTCTGGTTATAAAACGCCGCAGCGTAAATCCGTTGCAGTTGCGGATTGCCTTCCTGCCCCTTCCAGTAGGCGCCGGCCACGCTCATCAGCTTGAACGCAGTAATTTTCTTGGTGGAAGGAATGTGCGGCCCGCGGCAAAAGTCGATAAATTTTCCCGTGGTGTAAAAAGAAACCAGCAGCTCGTTGGCCTTTTCTTCCACCAGTTCGTACTTAAATGGCTGGTTGGATTTCTTGTACATTTCCAACGCTTCGGGCTTGGGAATAAACTTCCGCTCATTCGATAAGTTCGCGGAAGACAGGTCATGCATCTTCTTTTCGATCTTCGCGAGATCTTCCAGAGTGAAAGGCTCTTCGCGCAGAAAATCGTAATAAAATCCATTCTCTACCGGCGGGCCAATTCCCAACTTCACGTCGGGATAGAGTTCCATCACCGCGGCAGCCAGCAAATGTGCAGCGGAATGCCGGAAAACATATAGTGAATCGGGATCTTTTTCGGTCAGAATCTGCAATTTGACGTCGCGATCCAAGGGATGGCGCAGATCGATCAACTCGCCTTCTTCTTTGGCTCCGCTCTCCAGAATAAAGTCCGGTTCCCCGACAAACGGTCCATCCTTCGTAAACACCCGCGCCACCAGCGCAGCACTTGCAAGGCGCGGCGAAATGCCATTGGCAATATCCAGCGGCGTAGTCCCCTTCGGGACATCCTTGACGCTGCCATCGGGCAATGTGACGTGTATCGTTTCCATGAACGGTTTCACCTGGAAGGAGAAAATCAAGCTTAGCGACGACCCGAGGTTGGGTCAAGGTGAGCAACCCCTGGCTTAAAGTACGGTGGCGCCGGGAAAACCCTCAAAGTGATGATCGGAAGTCACCAGTTCGGCATTCTGGCTTCTTGCACAGGCATAGATAATGGCGTCGGCCATGGCCAGTTTCAGCTCCAGACTGATCTTGGCCGCCAGCGCAGCCACCGGTATATCGATCAAAATTTCGCGCGCGTTGAACGAGAATGCCTGCGACAGAAACTGTTCGGCCAACGTAGTTTCGCGAACGTGAAGCAGTTTCTTGTAAACTTCATACACAACGATGGTCGGTAACAATAGACTTTCCGAGTTTTCGAGGTAGGGCGCGTAGCTCCCCGCCTTCGGGCCGTTGCCGAGATATTCGATCCAGCCGGAAGAATCGACGACCCACTTTTTAGAACCGTTCAGAGTGGTCACGGTCCGCATCCGTCCAAGTTAGACCTTTGGCCAGGCCACGTAATTCCCTGATAGAACGTGGCTTATTGAAGTGGATGGTTCCTTCCAGCGCGAATACTTGCAGCTCCTGCCCCGGCCGAAGTTCAAGTTGCTCCCGGATCTTTTTCGGTATCACAACCTGGAATTTTGGCGACACGGTTACGGTTTCCATGGCCGTCTCCTTCTTATCCTCAGCAAATTCTATCGATACTTCATTGGTATGTCAACACAAATATCGACCAATATTCGTACTACCTAGCCAAGCATCGACCAATGCGGGAGTCGGCACGCGAGTGGATTGAGTTTTCCGCCTTAAGGATTTCTTGCGCGAGAGGCCTCCATCTGCTCCCACGCCGTCTCGGGCAGCATCAGCAAATCGTTGAATTCCCCGGCGCCGCGGATCCACTGACCGCCATCGATCACCACGCATTCCCCGTTGATGTACTCGGCCATATCGCTGAGCAGAAAAGCAGCCAGATTGGTCAGTTCCTCGTGCCGCCCAAAGCGCTTCATGGGAGCTTTTTCCTTGGCGTGTTCTTCAAACTGTTTCGAAGCCATCAGCCGCGACCACGCCCCCTCCGTGGGAAACGGCCCCGGCGCGATGGCGTTCAACCGGATGCGATACTTGGCCCATTCCACCGCCAACGACGTGGTCATGGCCAGCACGCCGGCCTTGGCACATGCCGAAGGCACCACGAACGCCGAGCCGCAGTTAGCCGAAGCGTAGGTGGTCACGACATTTAGAACGTTGCCGCCGCTTTTCGCGGCAATCCAGCGCTTGCCGAAAGCCTGGGTACAATGGAACGAGCCGTTCAGAACGATAGCGATTACAGCGTTGAAGGCGTTGGCCGAGAGCTTCTCGGTTCGCGCAATAAAGTTGCCGGCCGCGTTGTTCACCAGCGTATCGATGTGGCCAAACTGCTGTACGGCCTTGTCCGCGGCGGCTTCCACAGCGGCGTAATCGCGCACGTCGCAGAGAGCGTAAGCCGCCTCGCCGCCGGCCTCGCGAATTTCCCTGCAGACCTGCTGTAGCGGTTCTTCACGGCGCCCAACAATAAACAGGCGCGCACCCAGCGACGCAAAATGGAGGGCCATGGAACGTCCTAGGCCCGTGCCGCCACCCGTAAGGAAAATGGCGCGGCCTTTGAACATATTATTGTCGAACATGAGAGAACCTCCGTAATACAGGAAACTTCCAAATGATCTTGTCGCTGATAAAATACTAGTGCGCCGGAACGATCTCCGCCGGGACCGGGCGTCCCTGCACCTTGGCGTATTCCGCGGCGAAGAGCGGACTCTTGGGAAATTCTTCCGTCAGCGTCTTCAACAGTGCTTCCGCACGGGCGTTTTGCTTTTCCCGGCGCGAGGAAAGGGCCAACAAAATCTGCGCGAAGCCCTGAAGATAGCGGCCGCCTTGCGCGGTTTTAGCGACTTCTTCCATGCCCAGTTTCTTGTCGCCTTTAATGCCGCCAAACCATAGGAAGAAGCGCGCCGCGCCG
>DATFYV010000021.1:0-7027 GCA_035314845.1 Candidatus Acidiferrum sp. | reverse complement strand
AATCGATCATGCGGTAGCAGGCCAGCTAACGTTCCTGGCCAATCGCCGCTACGCCTCGCTCCTAAAGACCACCCGCGCCTCGGCAGTCTTCATCGAAGAGCGCGTCAACCTCACGCGCGACGCGGACGCCCCGCCACTGGCCGCCTTGCGCACCCCCAACCCGTACCTCGCTTTTGCCAAAGCCCTGGAGCTTTTCCACCAAGCCCCAAGCTATAAGCCCGGCATCCACCCCACTGCGGTAATCGCCACCACCGCCCGCATCGCCGATAGCGCCCACATCGGCCCCTACTGCTTCGTCGACGAACAGGTAGAAATCGGCGCGAACGCCGTGCTCCACAGCTTCGTCTCTATCTATCACGGGGCAAAGATCGGCGATCAATTCTTCGCCCACGCCCACACTGTAGTCCGCGAACACTGCCGCATCGGTGATCGCGTAATCCTGCAAAACGGCGCGGTCATCGGCTCCGATGGCTTCGGCTTCGCCAAACAAAAAGACGGCAGTTGGTACAAAATCGTGCAATCCGGCCCCGCCGTCCTCGAAGATGACGTGGAAATCCAGGCCAACTCTTGCGTCAACCGCGCCACCATCGGCGAAACCCGCATTGGCCGAGGCGCAAAATTGGATGATCTGGTCCTGGTGGGTCACGCCTCAAAGGTAGGCGCCAACACGTTGCTCTGCGGCCAGGTAGGTTTAGCAGGCTCGACCATCGTCGGCGACAACTGCATCTTCGCCGGCCAATCCGCCAGCTCCGGCCACCTAAAAGTAGGCAACGGCGTCATCGTCACCGCGCAAAGCGGCCTCCCCGGCGACGTCGAACCCGGCGCCATCCGCAGCGGCTCCCCCGCCATCGACAACCGCCTCTGGCTAAAGGTCACCGCCGCCCTAAACCGCCTCCCCGAGCTGCAAAAGCGCGTCAATCAACTGGAACGCGAAATCGAAGAACTCGGGCGGACAAAGGGGTAACCAGGAAGGTAACAAAATCCGCATCTAAATCCCGCAGAATCAGCACTTGCGAAAGGTTGTGAAAACAAAGGTACTTTAACTCCCTTTAGAATCACAACCTTTCAAGAAATCCGGGGGGTAGAATCGAAGACTAACGAGCTAGGCGTTGTGGCACGGCCAGTCATGACTGCGCGCCGTCGTGATCGCCCAGCCGGTCCTCGCCTACCGCCCTATCGGCGATTCCTACAGGGCGCTGGTCTTCTGGCAACCCCGCCGCCATGGCGTCATGCACTAGTTCATTCAACGTCTCCCGCTGTGCCAAGGAATATTTGGACGCATCAATCGGCTCCAGAAACTCCACCGAAATCTCTCCCGGATGAATCACCAGAGACTTCTTCAGCATCACGCGATGCGCTCCCGAACAGGCCACCGGTACAATCTGCACCCCGGAGTTAATGGCCATCATCACCGCGCCCTTCTTAAACTTCTGCAGCCGCCCGTCCGGACTGCGCGTCCCCTCGGGATAAATCAGAAACGACTGCCCACTGCGTAACGCCACAGTCGCCTTATCCATGCTCGAAATCGCCGACTCGTGCGACTGGCGGTTTACCGGGATAAACCGCGCCGCAAGAAACGCTCGGCCCACCACCGGCCAGCGAAACAGCGACTCCTTCAACAGAACCGCGATGCGCCGCGGAATTGCCCCCACCACCGCGGGCGCATCCATCGCGCTGGTGTGATTCGCCACAAATAAACAGGTTCCCGAAGGAATGCGTTCGGTCCCTACAACGCGCACGCGCACGCCAGCCAGCCGCACAAAAAACATCACCCCATTAATTCCCGCCCAATAGATCGGATCTGGATTGTTGGTAATGATGGTGTAGAGAATCAGCGGTGGTCCAACCAGCAGAATATAAATGGAGAGAAAAAACGAGATAAGCAAGGTGCGCAACATCAGTTCTCACTGCCCAGCGGACGGACTGGTCGTCCCATGCAGCAGTCCATCGCGGATGACCCGGGCGCGTTCCGCGGCGTGCGGAGTCTCGGTAATTTCGTACCGCACATCCTTCATCTCGCCGAGGATCACGTCAATGTTGCTCTCTTTTTCTTCGCGCCGAATACGCAAGTGCAGCGTGCTTCCCGGCTTCTGCTCCGCCACCCAGCGGTCCAGATGCCGCGGCATATCCCCGCCATTCCAGGAAACGATCACGTCATTCACGCGCAAACCTGCTTGCGTCGCGCCCCCGCTATCCTCCACGCTGCGCACGAGGATGGCGCCGCTCGCGTCACGCTCCGCAAAAAAGCCCAGCACTCCACGCCGATGTTCCACCGTCCGCAAATCGAGCCCCGCCAAGCCCAGAATCTGCTTATAGGGCAACGCATCCGCACCTGCGACGTAGCGCGAAAAAAAGTCCTCAAACGAGCCGCCGCCGACCTTCTCGGCGGTCAGCCGCACATCCTGGCTATCGTGATACGTCTTGCTGGCCTTGGCGAAATTCGTGTTCATCTCCCGCAGCACGTCGTCCAGGCTCGCGCGATTCTGCGTTCGGTCGCGGATCGAAATATCCAGCAACACGCCTAAGACTTGACCCTTTGTATAGTACGAAACGCTCTCCTCGGGGCGGCCATACAACGCATACTTCTCCAGCCACGCGTCCAGGCTCGATTGCTCCGCGCTTTGCCAGGCCTCCGCGGGCCGGCCTTCCAGTTCCGTGATCTGCTGGCCAAGGTCTTCATAGAATTGCTGCTTGTTCCACAACCCGGCGCGCACCAGGGTGTACGACGCGTAGGTGCTGGTCACGCCCTCGGCAAACCACAGCGCCCGCGTGTACTGCTCCTTGGTGTAATCCACCGGCTCCAGCGAGGCCGGCCGGATGCGCTTCACATTCCACAAATGAAAGAACTCATGCGCCGCCACACCTTCAAGATACTCGTCTGACGGCGCATTGATCGCCGTGCCGTTCGCATGCTCCATGCCCCCGCCTGAACCCGTAGCCGCTTTTCCAATGTGCAGGATAAATGTGTAGTTCTTAAAAGGCGCGCCTTCCATCAACTTCAGTTCGTACCGGCAGATGCGCGCAAGCTGTTCTTCCACCCGTTTCTTTTTGTAGTTGTCTCCGTGAATCACCACGTGGATCGTCGGCTTAACGTCTGGCAGTACAAATTCTTCAAACTTGCCGGCTTCCACCGGCGCGTCCGCAAGCGCATCGTAATTCTCCGACTCGCGACAAGAATTCGCGGCGTCCGGGCCGCCCTCGCCGAGTCGCAGCGTTGTACGCCAGTCCTGAGGCGCTTCCGCCAAGCACAAGCGCACAGCTTCCGCACGCCGCTCGGGCGCGTACATCAAAATCATCGCCGGATTGATAAACGCGTGCTCGCCGTTGAGCTGTGCGGCAAACGGCCCAGGCTCATCCCAATAAGTGTTGTAGCGCAGCGTGATGGTTCCGCTTCCGGTTACCCGCCAGGTCTGCTTGTCGAGCTTCTCGATTGGGGCGCTTCTTCCATCCACGAACGCCGCGACCTGAGCTACGTGCGCGCTGAAATCGCGAATCTGGTAAAGGGCGTTCCATGCAGGCATCTGCACGGTAATTTCGTTTTGCACGTCGGGAATGGTGATGGTTACCGCGAAGAGATGCTGTTCCGGATGCGCCAGCGAAACGTCGTAGCGAATCGTCGCCAGTCCGCAAGGTGCGCAGCAACAAAGCGCCGCCAGAACAACTACCAGGGGAAGGAGACCGCCAATCGAACGAAGCAGTCCCGTCACCGGCGGCTAGCCTCTGCAGGCTGGCCCACAACGCTGTCCAGCTTCTTCACCAATTTCTCGCACAGACCATCAAAACTCCCGTTGGACATCACCAACAGCACGTCGCCGGGCGCAACTTCGCCGGCCACAAACTCCGCAATCGCTTCGGAGCCGCCCAGCACGCGCGCATCCTTGCCCAAACTGCGCACGCTCCCTGCCACCGTTTCCGGCTTCATGCGATTTTCATCGCCGAGCTGGGCAGCGCGAAACACGCCGCTAAGCACTACGCGGTCCGCCAGTGCCAGCGACTGCGGCAACGTCTCTTCAAAAATTTTCCGGCGCATGGAATTAGAGCGCGGTTCAAGAATCGCCCACAAGCGCCGCCCCGGCCAACGACCGCGCGCCGCCTCAATGGTCACGCGCACCGCTGTGGGATGATGCGCAAAATCGTCCACCACCAGCACGCCGCCAACTTCGCCCTTCACGTCCATGCGCCGCTTGACGCTGCGAAACGAAGCCAGCGCCTCGCCAATCACCGCCGCGGAAATGCCTCGGCCATGCGCCACAGCTATCGCTGCCATGGCGTTCAAAACGTTATGCCGCCCCGTAGCAGCCAAAACAAAGTCACCAAAAGGCGCGCCGCGATGCGCCACGGAAAACTTCATTCCATCGTTATCAGGCGCAACTTCCGCCGCCACCCAATCATTTCCCGTGGCAAATCCAAATGTTTCCACCTTACAGTGCGCCTTCTCCGCCGCCCGCCGCAGCGCCGGCCCCGCTTCGGTATCGCCCCAAATCACCACGCGGCCTCTGCGCGGAACCAAGTTCACCAATCGTTGAAAAGCCAATTCATACGTCGCAAAATCCGCATAAATATCCGCGTGATCGTACTCCAGCGAAGTAACGATCAAATCATCCGGATGGTAATGGAAAAATTTCGGCCCGCGATCCCAAAACGCCGTTTCGTACTCATCGCCTTCCAAAATAAACTCTTCCCCGCCGCCCAAACCGTAGCTCTTGCCAAAATTTTCCGCCACTCCGCCAACCAGAAAGTTAGGATGCCGCCCAGCTGTCTCGAAAATCCACGCCAGCATCGCGGTAGTTGTAGTCTTGCCATGCGTCCCGCTCACCACAATGGAATGTCGCCCCGGCAAAAACACTTCTTCCAGCATTTCCGGCAACGAGCGATACGGAATCTTGCGGTCCAGCACCTCTTCGAGTTCCGGATTCCCACGCGCGATAATATTCCCGACCACCACCAGATCCGGCGCTTGCGCTAAATGGGCCGCGTCAAAGGTATCGAAAAACGGAATGCCCAGTTTCTCCAGCAGCGTCGAAGCCGGAGGATACACGCCAGAATCCGACCCGGTCACCGCATATCCGCTCTCGCGCAGCATCCCGGCAAGTGGCGCCATCGCCGACCCGCCAATGCCGATCACATGCACGCGCTTCGGAGTCGTCATGCGCGCACCGCTGGTTCCAATATATTCAAGACACCTTCTCCTCGCGCCACCAGTTTTCCTCGCACACCGAGCGGCACGGTCAGCATCGCCCGCACCGTATGCCCCACCGGCACCCCGAACACAATCGGCACACCCAGCGGCCCTAAAATCCGCGCGCAAACATCGCGCACCGTCGGACTGCCCGCCACCGGCGGTTCGCACTCCGGAAAATCACCCAATAGGATCCCCCGCACACCCGCAAACTTCCCGGATTGCAGCAGATGCATCAACGCGCGATCCACCTGCCACGGTTTCATGCCGCGATCTTCAAGCAATAACAACACGCCGCGTGTATCCAATTCCCACGGCGTGCCCAAAGTAGTCTCCACCAGAGTCAGGCAGCCGCCCAGGAGTCGGCCCTCTGCGGTGCCGCTGACCAACGCCTCGCCCTGCAGCGGCATCGACCATTCTCCGCCACTCTGAAACAGCGCCCCGTCGAGCGACGCTCTGTCGTATCCCTTCGCATTTCCAGCGCCGAAATCGAATCCGGCGGCAATCATCGGCCCATAAAACGTCACCCAGCCATACCGCTGCCACAAGAAAATCTGCAGCGAAGTCAGGTCGCTGTATCCCAAAATTACTTTGGCATCGTCGCCCTTGCGAACCGCCAGTCCATCGAGCAAATAATTCGACCCATAGCCGCCCCGAATCCCGATGAGGGCCTCCACATCATCACGTTCTAATCCAGCGAGAAAATCGCCCCGCCGCTCCTCGGTTGAGCCGGCCACAAAACCCTGCGGCGCGCGTGGGACATAATCCAGCGCCAGCAGCCCCAGTCGCTGCAATTCCACCAATCCAGCGGCGACCTTATCGGCTGCTGCCGGAGAAGCCGGGCCAAACGGCAAAATCGCGCTACCAGCGCGCAACGCTCGAGGCTTGCGCACCGTGGCTGTGGCATTTGCGTCGCTCAATACTGCCGCCTTCATCCGTTCTGTCGCTCCACCGGAAACATTTCGCAAGTTACGCCCGGCCGTATCAACGCGGCCAACAACTTCTCCTGCTGGCGCTGACTCACCTCCGCGTCAAACTGAATCACATTCTTCCCGGCAGCGGTGCCGCCCGCAGTGCCAGACATGGACACCTGCAAATTATCGAGCACAATATCGAAATCCGACAAAATGCGGTGAACCTCCGATACCATATCCACGCCCGGGTCGCTGGAGATGCGGAACAGCATGTAGCGCGGCTTCAGATTGAACCACTGTTCCACATAAAAAAAGAGCACCAGCGAGCCAATCGTCCCCGCGCAGGCTACGCCAGAAACCGCGAAGAGCCCGCCCCCGGCAGCCATCCCGATGGCGGCTTCGGCGAAAATTGTGGCCGCCGTGGTCAACCCCACGACGCTGCCGCGTTCGCGCAGAATGGCCCCCGCGCCCAAAAATCCCACGCCTTGCACGATGTTGGAAGCGATGCGGGTGGTCGAGGTGTCCCCTGTGCGCTTGGCAATCTCCACCGAAACAATCGTAAACAGCGCCGACGCCATGCACACGCAAAACCCCGTCCGCATTCCCGCCGGTCGCCGCCGGTAGCTGCGCTCAACACCAATGGCCGCGCCGAGCAGTCCGCCCCACAGCAGCCGCAACACAATGGTGCTCAATGGCAGCATATTTTCCTGCGCTTGAATTTGACGCCTGGCAAAATATTAGGACACTACAATGTGAATTGCGTCAGTTTCGCGAAGTGCCGTGCCCTGGCGTGTATCTCGCTGCTCTTTAGCGTGCGCAGCCGGTCCAGTCCAAACTTCTCCACCGTAAAGCTGCCCAGTACCGAGCCATAGACCATCGCCCGCCGCAGCGCCAAATCGTTCTTTTTGCCCGCGCTGGCCAAATAACCCATGAA